>JAYVQD010000210.1:0-2066 GCA_043777275.1 Nitrosomonadales bacterium | reverse complement strand
ACTTACTAAACTCATGCAACACGACATCCTCATCACCGCCAAAGGCCATCAGGGCACCTTCGATCGCCTCACGCAGGAGTTCTCCGCGATCAAACTGTTCGAGGCGCCCGACCGCGCCGCTGCGCTAAAAGTGGCCGCGCCGTGCGTGCGCGCGCTGGCGCATACCGGCCACTCGCAGGTGGACGCGGCGCTGATGGATACGCTGCCCAAACTGGAAATCATCTCCAACTTCGGCGTCGGCGTGGATCAGATCGATCTCGACGCGGCCAAACAACGCGGCATCATCGTCACCAATACCGCCGGGGTGTTGAATGACTGCGTTGCTGATTGCGCCATGGCGCTGGTGTTGAACACGCTGCGACAAATCCCGCAGTCGGGCGTGTACTTGCGCGCGGGTTTGTGGGCGTCGCAAGGCACGTATCCGCTGGGCACCTCGATCGGCGGCAAAACACTCGGCATTCTCGGACTCGGGCGCATCGGCGAAGCCATCGCCAGGCGTGCGCAGGCTTTCGGCATGACCATTCGTTATCACAACCGTAAGCCGAAAGACGTGCCCTATGCCTATGACAGCAGTGCGGTTGCGCTGGCGCAGCACTCGGACGTGCTGGTGGTCATCACCCCCGGCGGCGCGGAAACCGACAAACTCGTCAACGCGCAAGTGCTGGATGCGCTGGGGCCGCAGGGCTACCTCATCAACGTAGCGCGCGGCTCGGTGGTGGATGAGCGGGTGCTGCTGCGCTACCTGCAAGAGAAAAAAATCGCCGGCGCGGGACTGGATGTGTTCGAGCACGAGCCGAAAGTGCCGCCCGAATACTTTACCCTCGATAACGTGGTGCTGACGCCGCACGTGGCCAGCGCCACCCACGAAACCCGCACCGCGATGGGCGCTTTGCAAATCGAAAATCTGCACCTGCATTTTGCCGGCAAACCGGTGAAAACACCGGTGTAGCGCGCAGCGCCGGGCCGGCGCAAAAATAATATCGCCTTGCCGCCCTTTTTTTCTTACGCCCCCTTATCTGCTGTGGCCCCTTGTGTTAACCTTTCGCCCCAATAAACGCCTATGAACAAGCCGGGTCAAACACGTTCACCGCTACCGGACGCCGAGCAACTCCTCGCTCGGCTGCTGGAACAAATGAAACCCGTCGTCGGGCTCGACACGGGCATTATCGGTATTCATACCGGCGGCGTGTGGGTGGCGGAGCGGCTCCATGCCGCGTTGGGCATTCAAATCCCGCTCGGCACTCTGGATGTGTCGTTCTATCGCGATGATTTCGAAAAAATCGGCCTGCACCGCGATGTCAAAACCTCCGACCTTCCTTTTGATGTCGAGGGCCGTCGTCTGATTCTGGTGGACGACGTGCTCTACACCGGGCGCACCATCCGTGCCGCGATGAACGTGCTGTTCGACTATGGCCGCCCGGCGTGCATTCAGCTCGCGGCGCTGGTGAATCGCGGCGGACGTGAGTTGCCGGTGTGCGCGGATTTTCTCGGCGGCGATATTTCAATCGCGGTGTCGCAAAGCGTAGAGCTGGTGCGGGACGAATCCGGCAAACTGTCCCTCAAATTGCACGAGAACTAGACCCCATGTGGCTTAACCCGCGCAATCCCCAGCTCAACAAAAACGGCGAACTGCATCATCTGCTGTCGCTCGAAGGATTGCCCGCCGACATTCTGCGGCAAATTCTCGATACCGCGAATTCCTTCGTCGGTGTCACCCAGCGCGAAGTCAAAAAAGTGCCGCTGCTGCGCGGCAAGGCGGTGTTCAATATTTTCTTTGAAGCCTCCACCCGCACCCGCACCACGTTTGAAATTGCCGCCAAGCGCTTGTCGGCGGATGTGATTAATCTCGCCATCAATGTGTCGTCGCAGAGCAAGGGCGAGAGCGTGCTCGACACCGTGGCCAATTTGTCGGCGATGCAGGCCGATATGTTTATCGTGCGCCACGCCGCCAGCGGCGCGCCGCACCTGATCGCCAGGCACGTGGGGCCGGACATTCACGTGATTAACGCCGGTGATGGGCGGCACTCGCACCCCACGCAGGGGTTGCTCGATGTGTTCGCGATTCG
>JAYVQD010000209.1:0-7946 GCA_043777275.1 Nitrosomonadales bacterium | reverse complement strand
GCGGTGCTGGCGCAACGCGACCTCGCAGTGGAAGAAGAACACCTCGCGCGCAAGACTATCGAGGCAGCGGGCGGCGAGGTGATCGAATTGACGCCCGCTGCGCGCACGGCGTTGGTGCAGGCAGTGGCGCCGCTGCACGACGAGGCGCGCCGGCGCTTTGGCGACGCGGTGTTCGGGATGATTCCGCCGGTGAAATAATGCGTGAGCCGGCAGCGATCAGCGCCAGTTTTTCGCGGCGGCTTAACTGTTTGATGCGGTACTCGCGCTTGCACGCCGCAGCGCGATTAGCGGCCTTCTGCTGATACACCAGTTTGACCGGACGCCGCGAGCGCGTGTAACGCGCGCCACGCGTACCGCTGCCGTTATGCTCGGTAACGCGACGCGCAACATCCATCGCCACACCGGTATACAACGTGCCGTCCGCACAGCGCACGATGTACACCTGCCAGGGTTTCGCCGCACGCGACATTCACTATAAGTATTTGTTTTTAAACAACTATTTATGCAGGCCGCGTTCACGCAAATAACGCGCGGCTTTCGGCGTCACGCAGAATTGCGTTTTTTTGCCCTTGGCTGCTTTCGTGGATTGCGTGGGCACGGCCGCTTTAACGTAACCGCAGGTGAGCAAATACACCAGACTGGTTTCTGCGATCTGGATATTCACCGCAATCGCGGTAGCAATTTCAGCGGCGTGGCCACGCTGGTGCGCCGCCAGATATTGCAAGGCGTTCACTTGCGGACCGTCGAGCGTTTCCCACTGATTGATGGTTTGCGCGATATCTTCTTCGAGCCGCGCATTGTCGGCGCGCAATTGCAGGAGTTCGGTTTCCAACGCCTCCAGCTTCGATTTAAATTTCGCCGCCGCCGGCACCTGCTTTAACAACGTCGCTACGACACCCACTGCCGCACCCCTTTTTAATCGGTCATTTGAGCGCGTGATTTTACCGCAACGACTGTCTACGGTTCACCCACGCGAAAAAGCCGTTCATGCGTCCCATGGATAACGCAAAAAAAACGCGCCGGGGAAGGCGCGTTTTTCGCAAGCATGATGCTTGTTATTTCTTTTCCTGGTCTTTGGGTTTGGTGGTCATCACTTTCCACATAAACCATCCGCCAACACCAAACATGAGCACCAGAAAAACGATAATGCCCACATAATTGGGTTCGGGGATAGGATCATCCTTGATTTCAGCAGCGTACGCGACGCCCATAATGCAAAAGGTGTATAAGGAAAAAAGTAGGCTAGTAAGCTTAGTCACCATGAGCTCCAAAAACTTAATTGATGAACCGCATGCATCAGGGTTGCTGCGGCGCTGATTAATAGTATACACGACAAAACCGCCGCGCATTGTACTGCCAGTCCAGCCATAAGTCTGGCAAACCATACTTACCTCTAACTTACCAGCAGCAAAAAGTTCACATTCTCAGAACCTTTCCCCGCAATGGGGCATGGCCGCAATCGGCGCTGAAAGGCATAATGCCGCCTGTTAATCACCATCCACACAAGGAATCGTTCATGGCAACCACCACCATTACCACCCCCAGCGGGCTCATCATCGACGACGTAACGGTCGGCAGCGGCGCCGAAGCCAGCGCGGGACAGGAAGTTACCGTTCACTACACCGGCTGGCTCACCAGCGGTGAGAAATTTGATTCGAGCAAAGACCGCGACGATCCGTTTGTATTTCCGCTCGGCGGCGGTCGCGTGATCAAGGGCTGGGACGAAGGCGTGCAAGGCATGAAAGTCGGCGGCATGCGCAAGCTCACCATTCCGCCCGATCTCGGCTACGGCGCACGCGGCGCCGGCGGCGTGATTCCGCCGAACGCGACGCTGGTGTTTGAAGTGGAGCTGTTGGCTACGGCGTGAGCGTTCGCAGTTGCGAGTTGAGAGTTCGGAGTTGAGAGTCTGGAGTAACCCCGAGACCGCTGTTACTCCAGACTCTCAACTCCAAACGCCACCCAGCTTTGTCAATCGCCCAGCCCCGCAAACAGCGGCGTGCTCAAATAGCGCTCGCCGAACGACGGAATAATCACCACGATCAGTTTGCCTTTGCTCGACGCGCGCCTGGCGACTTCAATCGCCGCCCACATCGCCGCGCCGGACGAAATGCCGACGAGCAGCCCTTCTTCTTTGGCCATGCGGCGCGCCATGGTCATGGCATCGTCGTTTTTGACACGCACCACTTCATCGTAAATTCGGGTGTTGAGCACCTTGGGGATGAATCCCGCGCCGATGCCTTGAATCGGATGCGGCCCCGCCTGCCCGCCCGACAACACCGCCGACGCATCGGGCTCCACCGCCACGCACTGAAACGACGGCTTCTTCGCCTTGATCGCCTCGCCCACACCGGTAATCGTGCCGCCGGTGCCGATACCGGAAATCAGAATGTCCGCCTTGCCATCGGTATCACGCCAGATTTCTTCGGCTGTGGTGGCGCGATGCACCGCCGGATTGGCGGGATTTTCAAACTGCTGCGGAATCAGATAACGCGCATCGGCGGCCGCCATTTCCTCGGCTTTTTTGATCGCGCCCGGCATGCGCTCGGCACCCGGTGTCAACACCAGCTCCGCGCCGTACGCGCGCAGCAACATGCGCCGCTCGCGGCTCATGGTATCGGGCATCACGATCGTGCATTTATAACCGCGCGCCGCGCACACCATCGCCAGGCCAATGCCGGTGTTGCCGCTGGTCGGCTCCAGAAAAATCGTGTCGGGCTTAACCAGCCCGGCTTTTTCGGCGGCCTCGATCATCGACAAACCAATGCGATCTTTGACGCTATGCGCGGGATTCTGAAACTCCAGCTTGGCCACTACCTCGCCCGCACAGCCTTGCGCCAGCTTGTTAATGCGCACCAGCGGGGTATTTCCGATCAGATCGATAACGCTATTGGCTATTTTCATTTTGGCCCTCCAAGGCATAGTAATCAGCAGAAATCAAACAATCCGCATCAAAAATTCGGGCAATTCACCCAAATGGGCGGCGAAAACTCGTATTACACATCATAACCCGCCGCTTTTGAACCGCAAAACCCGTGGCAAAGCATCGGCAAGCCGCATAAAACCACCCTTGCCGCGCATCCTTCCGTCATGTAACGCGCGCTGCGCGCATCAAGAACCACACACCCGCATCTGCCCAAAAACCTCAATAAATCATGCAAATACCCACAAAAGTAATTGTGTGTATAATCCGCCGCACGGTGTTTGATTTCCGAGTGTCCGAGTACTAAGGGTTTGGATTTTCAGTTGTTGTTGGATGTTCGTCCTTGGGAAGCTTTGAGACCTAAACATTGGAAGGGGATTATTCATTGTGTTTTATCCCCGGATTACCTCAACTCTTAATCTTTAAGGAACGAGCAACATGGCAACTGGTACAGTCAAGTGGTTTAACGATGCAAAAGGCTTTGGTTTCATTACTCCCGATGGCGGTGGCGAAGATCTGTTCGCACACTTCTCGGCGATCAACATGGCTGGTTTCAAAAGCCTGAAAGAAGGTCAGAAAGTGACTTTCGACATCACCGACGGCAACAAAGGCAAAAAACAGGCGAGCAACATCCAAGCCGGTTAATTGCAACATTGCGTCACAAAAAAGCCGGACTTCTGTCCGGCTTTTTTTATGGGTGACTCACCTTCTATCCCGACACGAAACAGTATCGCAAATCGCCCCACGACCTTACTTCAACAACCCCTCCGCCGTCATCGCCTCAATCACCAGCTTGCGCGCCCCTACGCGCGCGTAGCTCGCACTGACGTTCCGCCATTTCGCGATATCGATGTTGTGCTTTTTGGCCCACAGCAGGATGTTGAACAGGTAGGCGTCGGCGATGCTGAAGTCGTCGCCCATCAGGTATTGTTTGCCATCGAGCATTTTGTCGAGTGCGTTCATGCGGCGCTCGATTACGCCGAGCTGCACTTCTTTCATTTCGGGCGTCATTTTCGGATTAAACAGCGCGCCGATTTGTTTGTGTACTTCGGTGGCAATGAAATTGAGCCACTCCAGCAGATGATAGCGTTCGATGCTGCCGAACTTTGGCGCAAGGTTCGCGGCCTGATTGTGGTCGGAAATGTATTGCAATATCACCGCCACTTCGGTGAGCACGTTGCCGTCGTCGAGTTTTAGCGCCGGCACGTAGCCTTTGGGATTGATCTCCCAATAGTCGGCGCCGGTCTCGGTTACTTTCTTGGGGATATCAACGCGCTCGATCTCAAACGGGCAACCCGCTTCGTGCAATACAATATGCGCTGCGAGCGAGCAGGCCCCGGGGGAGTAATAGAGCTTCATTTTTTATCCTTTAAAAACAGATGGTTATAAAGTATAGCATCGGGCGGCCTGTTTTCTCAAGATCAATCCACCCGCGCGCCCGAGGCCTTAACAATCGCGCCCCATACTGCGGTTTGTTCACGCAAATAAGCATCACATGAGTCGGGACGTGAACCGACGATTTCGATGTCGGCCTGCGCGAGGCGCGCGCGCACGTCGGGCGTCTGCAATGCTTTGACAATATCGGCGTTGAGTTTATTCAGCACCGCCGGCGGCGTGCCTGCTCGCGCAATGATCGACCATATACCGGCGCCGGCACGATACGCTGGCAACGATTCGCCGATGGTGGGCACGTCGGGCAGCGAAGGCGCGCGCTTGGGGTTGGTGCCGGCGATCACGCGCAGCCTGCCGGATTGTATGTACGGCACCGCTTCGGCCAGTATCGTGGCCAACAGCGGCACACGGCCCGGCAGCACGTCGAGCATCGCCTGACTGGAGCCCTTGTACGGCACGTGCTGGATATCGATGCCCGCCGCGAGGCGCAGCGCTTCCGCGGCAATGTGGTTGGCGGTGCCTGCGCCGCCCGTGGCATACGAAATTTCGCCGGGGCGCGCCTTGGCAAGCTTGATTAACTCCGTCACATTCTTCACCGGCACTGAAGGATGTGTGAGCAGCAGCCCGTAGAGGTTTCCGATCTGCGTGACACACGAAAAATCTTTCTGCGTGTCGTACGGCAGTTTGGCGTAGAGCGATGCATTGATCACGTGGGCAGTGATGGCCTGCATAAAGGTGTAGCCATCCGCGGGCGCCTTGGCCACGGCATCCGTCGCGATGGTGGTGCCGCCGCCCGGACGGTTTTCGACCACCACCTGCTGCCCCCACAGTTCGCCGAGTTGCCGCGCCAGCGTGCGCGCAAAAACATCGGTTTCGCTGCCCGCCGGCAGCGGCAACAGGTAGCGCACGGCGCGCGCCGGATAGGTTTGCGCGACGGCCTCTGTCGCGACATTCGCCGTGAGCGCCAGTGCAATGCACAGCCTTGCGTGAATAAGAATGGGTTCGCGCTGCAATTTGTACTCCTCGCTGATTCACGAGAAATGTAGCAGCAAACCCGCTCGCACGCAAAAGTGCAAAACCATTTCGCGTGAGTGATAATGAACGGCAATCGAAACATCAGGGAGCAAAGCCATGTCGGTCATCGGATTGGGATACAGCGGAATGCAGGCGCGCGATCTCGACGCCTGGCGCAAGTTCGGCGCCGACGTGCTGGCGATGCAGGTGATCGAGCACGACACGGATACGCTCGCGCTGCGCATGGACGAGCGTTGCCAGCGCGTGCTGGTGCAGCGCGGCGACACCGATGCGCCCGCGTTTTTTGGCTTCGAAGCAATCAATGCGCAAGAGCTGCAAGCGACGATAAACGCACTCGAAACCGCCGGCGTCCTCGTCACCCGCGCCAGTGAAAAAGAACTGGCGCTGCGCCGCGTGGCAGCGATGGCGTGGTGCCTGGATCCGTCGGGCAATCGCATCGAAATTTTTCATGGTCAGGCCCTGGGGGAAGGCGCACTGGCGCTGCCGCGACCGCACGGCGGCTTTCGCACCGGCGCCTTGGGCATGGGGCACATGGTGCTGCATGTGGAAGATATCGAAACCAGCAGCCGCTTTTATCGTGAGCTGATGGGCTTGCGGCTATCCGATTACATGGTGAAGCCGTACCGGCTGATGTTCCTGCGTGCCAACCCGCGCCATCACAGTGTCGCGCTGCTGCAATCACCCAGGAGCGGTGTGCATCACGTGATGTTTGAAGTGCTGGCGCTCGATGATGTCGGCCGCTCGTACGATGCCGCGCTCGAAAACTGGCGCATCGGCCAGACGCTGGGCCGTCACGCCAACGACTGGGTGCTGTCGTTCTACGCGTTCTGCCCGGCGGGTTTCATGATGGAAGTCGGCTGGGGCGGACGCACCGTGGACGAAGCCACCTGGGCGCCGCGCGAAGTCACCCACGGCGGCAGCCTATGGGGCCATGATCGTTTGTACCTGGACGAAGAACGCCGCCGCATCGCCAACGAAGCGCGCCGTGGCGTGGTCAAAGCCGGGCTCGGCGCGCCGGTGCAGGTTACGCGCGGGCAGTATAACGAGGTGAAGTGAGTGACGCCGCATGAGACATACCTGGCACTCACCGCCGTAGTGACGCTAACTTCGGCGCACGCCGAGGCGCAATCCACCTACCCCGCGCGACCGGTGCGCATCATCGTCAACTTCGCCGCCGGCGGGCCATCGGATATCGTGGCGCGCATCGTGTCGGCCAGGCTCACGGAAGCGTGGGGCAAACCCGTCGTGGTTGAAAATGTCGCAGGGGGCGGCGGTAACATCGGCGTGGAGCGCGCGATCAAAGCCACGCCGGACGGTTACACGATCTTGCTATCCGGCAGTTCGCCCATCGTCATCAATCCGAGCTTGCTCGAAAAGCCATCGTTTGATCCGGTGCGCGATCTGGCGCCGGTGACGCAGCTTTGCACGATACCCAATCTGCTGGTAATTCATCCGGCACTGGCCGCAAAGTCGGTGGAAGAATTTGTCGCGCTGGCCAAAAGCAAACCGGGACAATTCACCTTTGCCTCGTCCGGCAGCGGCACTGCCACGCATCTGGGCGGCGAATTGTTCAAGGCGCGCGCGGGACTCGACCTGCGGCATATTCCCTACAAGGGCACGGGCTTGATGATTCCCGATCTGGTTGCCGGCCGCGTCACCATGACCATTGCCGCCGTGGCGACGTTTCTGCCGCTGGTGCGCGACGGCAGACTGCGCGCCATCGCGGTGGCCTCGGAAAAACGCACACCCACATTGCCGGATGTGCCGACGGTAGCCGAATCGGGCTACCCCGGTTTCGATACGTCGTCATGGCAAGGCGCGTGGGCGCCTGCCAAAACGCCAACCGCGCTGGTGCGCAGGCTCAATCAGGATTTGCAGCGGTTAGTCGCGCTGCCGGACGTGCGCGCGCGATTCGCCGAACTCGGCATGGAACCCGCTGGCACCACCGAGCAAGAACTCGCGCGCATCATTCAGTCCGATCTTGTAAAGTGGGCGAACGTTATCAAGGCCTCTGGTGCAAAAACAGAATAAAAGAAAACCGTGACATCCATTCATAAAAATCATCCTGAACTTGAGGGCTTCTCCCGCGACATAGGCGCGCACCATCTCGCGCCGCTGTGGGAGCGCACCATGCGCATGCAGCCCGGATCAGCGTGCGTGCCCGCGCTGTGGCGCTACGCGGACACACGCCCGCTGCTGGCGCGCGCCGCCGAATTGATTACCACACGCGACGCCGAACGCCGCGTGCTGGTACTGGAGAATCCGGCGTTGCGCAGCTCGTATCAGGTGACGCAATCGCTGTTCGCAGGCTTGCAGATTATTTTGCCCGGCGAGATCGCGCCTTCGCACCGGCACTCGCCTAACGCGCTGCGCTTTATCATCGAAGGCGAAGGCGCGTACACCGCCGTGGACGGCGAACGCACGCCGATGTTGCCCGGTGATTTTGTGGTGACGCCGAACGGGATGTGGCACGACCACGGCAATCTCGGCAGCGGGCCCGTGGTGTGGCTCGACGGACTCGATACGCCGATCACGCAGATGTTCGGCGCGATGTTCCGCGACAATTATCCGCAAGAAAGCCAGCCGGTGACGCGCGCGG
>JAYVQD010000208.1:0-8024 GCA_043777275.1 Nitrosomonadales bacterium | reverse complement strand
TGCCGAGCTTGCGGTCGCCTTCGGTGGTCATGCCGAGTATGCTCACCGGCAGGCGTGGATATAATTCGGCCAGCCGCGATTCGATATGCCGCGCCTGCCACATCGCCAGCGCGGACTCGCGCGTGGCAATCACAATACGCGCCGGAAGGCTCGTCGAATTATGAGGTAACATATTGTTTTTAAACAATTATTATGTATTTATACAGAGGGTGGTTGGGCTGCTGATTCTAGCATGCGCCTACGCTGCCACGGTCACCAGCGCAGTTCACGCGGAGCCGTTACCGCTGGCGACCAACCTCGCGCAAGCCGCCCGCATGGCGCGCGAGCAACGCGTGCCGGTGCTGATTTTTTTCACGCTCACTACCTGCCCCTACTGCAACACCGCGCGCCGCGATTACCTTGAACCGATGCGCGCCAGCGAAAAGTGGCGCGGCAAGTCGATTATGCTCGAACTGCAACTGGATGGCGCGCAGCCGTTGCGCGATTTTGCCGGTAACGCCACCACCGCACGCGAGTTCGCGCGAAAATTCGCGGTGCGCAGCGTGCCGACCGTGATCGTGTTCAACGACAGCGGCAAGCCCGTCAGCTCACCGTTGGTAGGATTGTCTTCCGGCGATTTTTATGCGTTGTATCTTGAACAAGCCGTGGAATCGGGACTGATCGACATGCAACATCCGCAACGCTGAACACCGTATGGTAATTTTTGAGTTTGTAATTGAGTTTGCAATCAAGGGAGAGAAAATGAAAAAACTGCTGCTATCGTTTGTATCGCTGCTGTGCTGCTGCAACGTTGCCACGGCGCAAACCGCGCAAGACCTGCTCACCGACGGCAAGAACACCGAAAACGTCACCACCTACGGCATGGGCTATGACCAGAAGCGTTACAGCCCGCTCAAACAAATCACCACCGCCAATATCAAGCGCCTGGTGCCGATCTGGAACACCACGCTCTCCAACATGCTGGGCGAGCAGGCGCAACCGCTGGTGTACGAGGGCGTGATGTACGTCACCAACGCGGCGTGGACGTTTGCGATTGATGTCGCCACCGGCAAACAGATCTGGCGCACGGAAGTCAACTACGATCCCGCCACGCCGCGCGTGGTGTGCTGCGGCGTTTCCAACAAAGGCCCGGCCATTTATAACGGCAAGCTCTTCCGCACCACGCTCGATGCGTTCGTGGTCGCGCTCGACATGAAAACCGGCAAGCAAATCTGGAAAGAAAAATTCGCCGAGTGGAAAGAAGGCCATTCCTCCATCGCCGCGCCGATTGTGGCCAACGGCGTGCTGATTACCGGCATGTCGGGCGCGGAATTCGGCGTGCGCGGATTTCTCGACGGCTGGGATCCGGAAACCGGCAAAAAACTGTGGCGCCGTTACACCGTGCCGGGGCCGGGCGAAAAAGGTTTCGAAACATGGCCGCAGGACAATGATGCCTATAAACGCGGAGGTGCTACCACCTGGGTAACGGGTTCTTACGACCCGGAGCTTGATCTCACCTACTGGGGCACCGGCAACACCGGGCCGTGGAATCCCAAGTATCGCCATGGCGACAGCCTCTACGCCGCCAGTGTGATTGCGGTGCGTCCGAAGACCGGCGAGATCGTCTGGCACTATCAATTTACGCCCGACGACGGCTACGACTACGACGGCGTCAACGAAAACGTCATCGCCGACATTCGCATCGACGGCGAAATGCGCAAAGTGATTTTGCATGCTGATCGCAACGGGTTCTTTTATGTGCTCGACCGCGCCAACGGCCAACTGCTGCGCGCGTTTCCGTTCGGCAAAGTAAACTGGGCCACGCATATCGACATGAAAACCGGCCGCCCGGTGGAAACCGACATCCGCAAGCGCCTGCTGGCCGGTGAAGAAGTCGAGCTGTGGCCGGCCTACGGCGTAAAAAACTGGGCGCCGATGGCGTTTAATCCGAAAACCGGCTTGGTCTACCTGAACACCATCAACCTGCCGCAGATGGTCAAATATGTGCCCGTGGAATACAAACCCGGCGCGCGCTACACCGGCGTGGAGGGACGCATCTTCCCGCGCCCGGCGGGCGAAGACACCGAGGGCTACCACATGGCGATGGACCCGCTCACCGGCAAGATCAAGTGGCAAGTCAAGTTGACGGATTTCGTCACGCAGGCCGGCATGCTCGCCACCGATGGCGGGCTGGTGTTCACCGGCAAAATGACCGGTGAATTCGTCGCCTTCGACGAGGCCAACGGGAAAATACTCTGGCAATTCCAGACCGGCTCCGGCGTGAACGCACCGGCGATCACCTACACGCACAAGGGCAGGCAATACATCACCGTGCTGTCGGGCATCGCAGGTGATTCACGCGGGCGCCGTGCTGCGGTGAAAGTGCCTTCGGGCGGCTCGGTGTGGACGTTTGCGTTGATGCCGGAGTAGCAAAGCAGATAATTTTTCACCACGAATAACATTCCCTCTCCCCGTTTTTACGGGGATAAGGGCACACTTAAAACGCAGTAGAGAGTCAGGGTGAGGGCATGTGCGCCCCGCCCCATTGCCGGAGACCCCCGTGAAGTTCATCGTAAACACCGCCCTCACCATGACGGCTATCGCCAGCACCACCCCGGCCTACACGACCGACGCCAAATTCCCCACGCGCCCGATCCGCATGATCGTCGCGTCCTCCGCCGGCACCGGCGCTGACATCTTTGCACGCATCGTGGCGCAGGGACTCACCGACATTTACAAGGAACAGGTGGTGGTCGAAAACCGCACCGGCGCAGGCGGTCTTATCGGCGGCGTCACCGCCGCAGCCGCCACACCCGACGGCCATTCGCTGTTCATGGCTTCAACGTCAACGTACGTGTCGCCGCTGATGCAGGTGAAGCCCGCGTATCAACCGTTGCAGGATTTCACCGCCGTGGCGCAAGTCACCGCCGTCACCAGCGTGGTGATGGTCCATGCGGGCATACCGGTGAAATCGGTGAAGGAACTGGTTGCCATCGCCAAAGCCAAACCCGGCACGCTCAACTATGGTTCCGTCGGCGCGGGCACGGCGGCACACTTGTCCGCAGAAATCTTTAAACGCGCGGGCGGCGTCGATATCGTGCATGTGCCGTTCAAAGCCGTCGCCGACATGTACACCGAAGTCGCGTCAGGCCGCGTGCATGTGCTGGTGTTCGTGGTGACCAGTTCACTCGGGTTTCTCAAAGACGGCAAAGTGCGCGGCCTCGCCGTCACCAGCCCCGCCCGCAACTTCACCTTGCCCGATCTTCCGACAGTGGCCGAAGCTGGATTGCCGGGCGCCGAATCCGAAACCCTGTACGGATTTCTGGCGCCCGCAAAAACCCCGCGCGCCATGGTCAACAAACTCAGCGCCGATATCGTTACCGTACTGAAGAAACCCGATACCAAAGATCGCTTCGAGAGATTAGGCGCGCAACCCACCGTCGATACCAGCCCCGATGCGTTCGAGAAATACGTGCGGCGCGAGTATGAGAACTTTCGGAAACTGATTCCGGAAATTGGGTTGAAGCCGCAGTAGCAGCAGCCCCGGCAAACTTGAAGTAAATCGCTGGTAGCCCCGTCATGCCATGCGGCGCAATGGGATTGCGCCCTACGCGAACTGTCATGAGCGACGTAACTCCCTGCCTTGATGTGGCAAATGCAGCGCGGAGGAAACGAAATGGAATCCAGTTGACGCTCCCCGGAATACGCTGCGCTCCTTCCGGGCTACGGGTTCACTAAATCAACTTCACCAACTGCTTGCCGAAATTCTTCCCATTGAGCAAACCGATAAACGCCTTGGGCGCGTTCTCAAGACCCACCGCCATGCTTTCGCGATACTTGAGTTTGCCGTCATGCACCAGTTCGCCCAACTCCTTCAGCGCGGGCCGCCACAGATCCATGTGATCGGAACAGATGAAGCCGCGCGCCTGAATGCGGTTGACCAGAAAACTGCGGAAATTGCGTACGGTCAGCGCTTCGGGATCGTTGTAGCCGGAGATTTGCCCGCATAGCGCGATGCGCGCGAAGGCATTCACGTGGTTTAACACGCTGTTGAGTGTCGGGCCGCCGACGTTGTCGAAGTAGACGTCGATGCCCTTGGGACAAGCCGCTGCCAGTGCGGCATCGAGGTTGCCGGCTTTGTAATCGATGCAGGCATCGAAGCCGAGTTCGTTGACTACGTAATCGCATTTGGCTTGTCCACCGGCGATGCCTACGGCGCGGCAACCTTTCCATTTCGCGAGTTGACCTACTGCGCTGCCGACGGCGCCGCTGGCGGCGGAAACGACAACCGTTTCGCCTGATTTGGGTTTGCCGTGTTCGTTTAAACCGATCCAAGCGGTGACGCCGGGCATGCCCACTGCGCCGAGGTACGCGGACAGCGGCACGTAGTTCGGATCGAGCTTGCGCACGCCGCCGCCGTTGCTCAGGCCGTATTCCTGCCAGCCGGTGCGGGTTTCGACGAAATCGCCGACTTTGAATTTTTCGTGGTTGGATTCGATGACTTCGCCCACGGCGGTGCCGACCATCACGGCGCCGACCTCGGCTTTGGCAGCATAGGATTTTTCGTTGTCCATGCGCCCGCGCATGTAGGGGTCGAGCGACAGGTAATGCGCGCGCATGACGAATTCGCCCTCGCCTGCTTTGGGGATGTCGGTTTCGACGATGCGGAAGTGGGATTCTTCGACGGTGCCTTGCGGGCGTGAGGCCAGGAGGATTTGTTTGTTTTTCATATAGGGCTCCCGTTGTTTAAGTGACCATTGTAAACGCGAGTGCCCGCCACAGGATTTTCACCGTCGCGCCCGCGCAGAGCCTGCCCTCGAATGCTGTAGTCGGGGACGGAAATCCACACGGGGTCTCGAGTGACGCTGTGTTATGGGTTCCCGCCTGCGCGGGAACGACGATACGTTGGTTAGCCAGGCAGTTATTTCACCTCAAACTCTCCCACCTGCACCACTTCACTTCTGCCTTTCAGCCGCAGTGTCACCGTTTGCTCCTGCGCCTCGCGCATGCCGAAGCGCGTGGTGAGTTTGAGTTGCAGCGTGGTGGCGCCCGCAACAATCTGCTGGTTGTGCCCGTAGAAATTCGCTTCGACTTTGTATTTGCCGGGCTTGGCGTGCTTCAGTGAGAAGGTTTCCGGGCCGTAACCGCCGGTGTAATCCTGCGACATGCGCCCGCCCTGATAGCTGATGCGGTTGCCGTAATACGCCTTTTCACCATTGGGGTCGGTCACCCACAAATCGATGTCGGTGTTGTCGGCGTCCCACGACAGCGCAACGCGCAAATCCACCGGCAGGTTGCGTAGGAGGCGCGCGTCGTAGCGGCTGGTATCTACCGGCGTATCGGCGGCGGCGATGATGCTGTTTAACTCATCAAGCGCGGTGAGTTCTATTTCCGGGAAGCGGCCATGCCACGGGCGTATCACCACTTCGTACAACTGATCGGCGGCTTTTTGCCATTGCTTGTCGGCGGCATACGCAAGCCCGAGATCGCGATACGACTGCGGCTCATTGGGCGCGAGTTCGAGTACACGCGCGAGTATCGGGATCGCCAGTTTCGCCTGCCCTGCCTGCATCAGCCGATAGCCGAGGATGCGCAGGATGTGGCGGTTCTCCAGATCCATCTCCGCCAGATTGCCCAGCACGCGCACGCCGAGTGCGGCGAGCCCCTTTTCGAAAAACACATCCGCCGCGTCGAGAAAAAACGCCGTGCTGTTGACGTAGCCCGCACGCTCGTCGAGATACACGCGATACAGCTCGCTGGCGGCGGCGTCCTGGAAGCGTTTGAAATACGGCGCGTCGGGTGTCCAGCGTTTGAGTTGAATGCTCATGCCGCGCGGCGCAGCGGCATCTTCCTTGGCCAGCCCGCCCACCATGGCGTCGGCCATCGTGTTTTGCGCACGGCCTGCCGGTGATGGCGCGACAATTCTGGCGGGCGAAGACGGCGCACGGTCCCGCGATGCGGCTGATTCCGGCGCAGCGCGGCGCGATTCGTTTTCTGCACGCTCCTGCATCACTGCGCCATCGGCACGCGGCCCGCCGCCGATCCTGGCTTTGGCTTCCGGTATCGGGCGCGCGCTCTTGGGGAAATCTTTTTCCCACCATGCGGTTTTTTCCTTGAGCATTTGCACCACGCGCTCCAACTGGCGTGTGCGCTCATCCGTGGCGCGCAAATGCTGGTGCTGACGCTGGCGGTCGTATTCGGCGCGCAGTTCCGCCGGGGGTGTGATGTCGTTACGCACATAGTCTTCAATCCGATCGAGCACGATGAGCGAGGTCTCGCGCGAGGTCAGGCCGAATTCCATGCCCAGCCGGCGGATTTGCGCGCGGTGCAGGCGGTATTCGCCATCGAGTTCGGCGATGCGCATCTGCGCCCATGCGGCGGCGGCGAGGTTGTCGGGGTTTTGCGCGGCACATAGCGGCACGGTGATGATTTCCGACCCGGCACGCGAACCGGGATACGCCACCGTCACTCGCAACGTGCCGCTGTCGCCCTGCAATTGCCCGGCCACCAGCCAGCGGCCATTGTTCGCAACGCGCGATGTGGCGGCAAGCTGGCTCACGCCGGTGCCTTCAAGCGCCAGCAGGCGCGCTTCGCGATACAGCAAGCCGCGCGCGGCTTCGACCGCCGTGAGTGAAACCAAATCGATAAACTTTCCGGAACTGGCTTCGGCAAGCTGCCGCAACCGCGCCGGATCGGCGCGCGTGGCGGCGCTTACCGTATAGAGCGGCACATTGAGTTTCGCAAACGGACGTTCACCGAAATTGTCGAGGCCATCGCTGAACAACAGGTATTCGCCGACGCCGCTTTCGGGGGTGAATGCACCCAACTGCGTTGCACCATCATAAGCGATGATTTCCAGCGCGCGGCGCAGCGCGCTCCAGTCGCCATGGCTGATGCGAAAGCGTTCCACCGGTTCGGCGGCATCGCGCACGCGCGTTAAACGAACCTCACCATTGCCACCACTACCCAGGCGCTTAAAATACGTATCGAGCAGCGCAAATTCTCGCGAGTGGTCGCGCGCAGCGCCGGAACCCGAAGCGTCCCAGAGTATGCCCACCACGGCGGGCACGTTGCGTAACAGGGTTTGATTCAACCGCGCAGGCACTTCCGCCACAAAGTAGGTGGTATCGCCGTGCGTTTGCGTATGCACTTCGGGACGCGCCGATACCGGCACCTGCACCTCCAGTATTCCATTCGCGCCGCGCGCGGCGAAATCCTTGCGCGAAACTTCGGCTTCGTAATCCACGCCGCGCGCTTTAAACGCCAACCCTTGCGGCAACGTACCAGCAAGCACCGGCGCATTGTCGGGTGAACGCACCAGAACGCGCAGCGAAAACCCCGCCAGATCACGCGCATAGTCCAGCGGCAAACGGTAACGCCGGGTTTGCGTACCACCGGTGCCCGCCACCGGCAGAGTTTCCGCATAACGAATCAACACGCGGCGTGTGCCCAGCGCGGGCAGCGGATACACGCGCAATTTATAGTTGTTGCCAGCAGTCACTTGCAGCAACGCCGGGTCGATGCGCTGGCGTATCACGTCTTCAAATACCTGCTGGCCGCGGGCTTTTTCCACCGGCACGGCTTCGCGCAGCTTGCCGTCGATGTCGAGCGCGAAGCCGCTGACTTGCTGTCCGTCGAGCAGCGGAAACTGCAACTCGCCTTCGAGGATGCGCTGGTTGGGATTGAAGAAGGTCATCTCCACCGAGGTGATCGCGCGGCTGCCGCTGATTTCGGTGTCGATGCGGATGGCCTGCAACACCACCGGCGTGTCTGCGCCTTGTGCGACGGTAAGGCGTGGCGGCGTGATAACGGGACGCACATCCTGTGCAGCCACGCCATGTACCAGATTGAACGCGCAGCCGGCCACCGCCATGGTGCGCATGTTTAACAGGAAGTTTCTGCGATTCATTTTTGTCTCCGGGTCGCGCGATTCTGATGAGCCACGCTTCACGGATTAAACGGCGCGCGACATGCAGTGGGGTTAAGCCGCACGCAGCCGCTTCGTGAATATATCGTAAGTATCTGTTTTTAAACAATATTTATTT
>JAYVQD010000207.1:0-8030 GCA_043777275.1 Nitrosomonadales bacterium | reverse complement strand
GTATGATTAAACAGGACGAGATTTTTTTTCAGTTGCTCACACCAGGCCAGAGTCTTCCTCCGGTTGCGCCTGCGGCTAAAGCGGCAGCGAAGGTGGCGGATAAGCCGGCTGCCAAGGCCGCGCCTGACGAATCAGAATTTAACCGGAAGTGAACGCATCATGGCCGCACAGCTCATAGACGGCGCCGCTCTGGCCCGTGTAAAAATACTTCAATTAAAACAGACAGTTACATCACTTCAGGCGCAGGGTATCCATCCGGGCCTGGCGACAGTGCAAGTGGGGGATGACCCCGCCTCACGCATCTATGTGCGCAATAAAGTCAGAGCCTGCACCGAAGCCGACGTGCATTCCATTCATCACGATCTTCCGGGCACCAGCAGCGAAGCCGATGTGCTGAAGCTGCTCGATCAGCTCAATCGCGATCCCAAGGTACACGGCATTATTGTTCAACTGCCCGTACCGAAGCACCTCGATGCGCGGCGTCTGTCGCAGGCGATTGCGGTGGCGAAAGATGTCGATGGTTTCAACTGGCAGAACCTCGGCGCGCTGGTGGAAGGTGCGCCGGGTATTCTGCCTTGCACGCCCCGTGCGGCGATGGTGATGCTGGACCATGCAAAAATTCCGGTCGAAGGACGTCACGCGGTAGTGGTAGGGCGCAGCAACATCGTCGGTAAGCCGGTGGCGTTGCTGTTGATCGGGCGCGGCGCAACCGTCACCGTGTGCAATTCCCGCACGGCTGACCTCGGCGCGGTGACGCGGCAGGCGGATATTCTGGTGGTGGCCACGGGCAAAGCCGGATTGATAACCCGCGATATGGTGAAGCCCGGCGCGGCCGTCATTGATGTGGGCATCAACCGCTTGCCCAGCGGCAAAATCGCGGGCGACGTGGCGTTTGATGAAGTGAAAGAAGTGGCCGGATGGATTACCCCGGTGCCGGGCGGCGTGGGGCCGATGACCGTGGCGATGCTGGTTGAGAACACCGTTAACGCCGCAGCGCGCGAGCTACGGTAAATCAGCAGTAAAAAAAGTTCGCGAAGTTAAACAGCATTTCGCTGCCGAGGTACCCGCGAAAACCCACGTAACACAACAGCGCGGTAATCGCGGCCATCACTGCCCAAATCATTGCGCGGCGGGTTTGTGACAAGCGGATCATGGGGGAGGCTCGCCTTTTTCCAGGTTCGCTTGAATTATCGCACAATCGTAAGCGGGCCATAACCTGAATAGAATCAGGAGATTATGATGGGTATAATCCACGGTCTCACTCTATAGCGATCTATTTTGACCTCCCTGACTTTTACCTCTCCGAGTGGCGTTGCCTTTGCTGATTTTTATACTCGCGACGGACTTGTTCGTATCGATGGCATTTTTCTGGAGCGGCTCGCGGCAACGGATGTAACGCTACACCAGCGTTTGCTGGCCGCACGCACCGCACCCGCTACGCTCACCGCGAAGCAAGAATCGGAGCTTCTGCTGGCGCTGACATCGCATCTGGATGACTTTATCGCGTGGCTTTTCAACATTGAATCCGAGGCCGATGCACTAACCGCACGCCATCTTGAGCTCTCGCCGCTCTACAGCGTGAAGCGCCTGTTCGTGCAGCGCAAAGCGGCGAACAAATACAAAGGTGAGGCGGCGGAGCAACTCAACGGCCCCGACTTGGCGGCCAAGCTTGAACCGTTGCTGGGCGACACGCTCACAGAGCTGGCCTTCGCCAAGAAAGTGATCGAGTGGCAGAAAGATGAGGCGGCGCACGTCGAGCAACTCGACATCGCCTTGCAATATGCCGCATGGTCGCTGCTGACGACTGCCGGGCGCAAAAAGCATCGTGATGGCGTGCTGTTCAAAGCGCCGCACAAGCTGGATACGCAGCATCTGGTGCCGACGGCAGTAGACACGGCGCAGGGCTACACTACGCATACCTTTCCGATTGAAAAGCTGCGCCGCCGTGACGGCTTCAAGCTCACCGACAAAGGCACCGATCTCAAAGGCGCGCTCGATCAGGCGAACTACTGCATCTGGTGTCACGAGCAAGGCAAGGATTCCTGCTCGAAAGGCTTGCTCGAAAAAGGCGCTACCGGACGCGGCGCGGCGTCGTTCAAGAAAAGCCCGTTCGGCGTGACGCTGGCGGGTTGCCCGCTCGAAGAAAAAATTTCCGAGTTTCATAAAGCCAAGACCGAAGGCTACGCCATCGGCGCGCTGGCCATCATCACCATCGACAATCCGATGGCGGCGGCGACCGGGCACCGCATCTGCAACGATTGCATGAAAGCCTGCATCTATCAGAAGCAGGAGCCGGTGGATATTCCGCAAGCGGAAACACGCACCTTGAAAGACGTTCTTGAACTGCCGTGGGGCTTCGAGATTTACAGCCTGCTGACTCGCTGGAATCCGCTTAATTTGCGCAAGCCGTATCCGCTGGCGCCGAGTGGCAAGCGTGTGCTGGTCGCAGGCATGGGGCCGGCCGGGTTTTCGTTGTCGCACTATTTGATGAACGACGGGCATACGGTGGTCGGCATCGACGGTTTGAAAATCGAGCCGTTGCCGGCAAAATTTTCGGGTGTGGACGCCAGCGGGCAACGCACACCGTTCATACCCATACGCGATATTCGCGATCTCTACGAACGTCTGGACGAACGTGTGATGGCGGGTTTCGGTGGCGTAGCCGAATACGGCATCACCGTGCGGTGGGATAAAAACTTCTTAAAAATCATAAGGTTACTGCTTGAGCGGCGCAGTCAGTTTGCGCTGTTTGGCGGCGTGCGTTTCGGCGGCACGATTACCGCTGACGAAGCGTTTGCGATGGGCTTCGATCACATTGCACTGGCGATAGGCGCAGGGCGGCCCACCGTGCTGGATATGCCGAATGGCCTCGCGCGCGGTGTGCGCACCGCATCGGATTTTCTGATGGCCTTGCAGCTGACGGGTGCGGCACGCACCGATTCCATTGCGAATATGCAACTGCGCTTGCCGCTGGTAGTTATCGGCGGCGGGCTAACGGCGATTGATGCCGCCACCGAGTCGCTGGCGTATTACCCGCTGCAAGTTGAAAAATTTCTCAAGCGCTACGAGGCGATGGCACGCGAGCATGGCGAAATGGCGGCACGTCTCGCGTGGAACGAAGAAGAACGCACTATCGCCGATGAATTCCTCACGCATGCGCGTGCGATTCGTTCAGAGCGCATGCGTGCCGTGGCCGAAGAGCGCGACGCGCGCATCGTTGAGCTGTTGCAAGCGTGGGGCGGCGCAACGATTGCGTATCGCAAACGTCTGGTCGATAGCCCCTCATACACGCTGAACCACGAAGAGGTTCACAAAGCGCTGGAAGAAGGCATACGTTTTGCCGAAGGGCTGACACCGGCTGGAATTGAGGTCGATCCCTACGGCCACGCCTGCGCGTTAAAAGTGATAGCCGAGAGCGGCACGCACACCATGCCCGCACGCACCATCCTCATCGCCGCAGGCACGCAGCCCAACACCGTGCTGGCGCGTGAAGATGCCGCCAACTTCAAGCTCGATGGGCGTTATTTTCAAGCACACGACACCGCGGGCAATCCGGTTTCGGCTGAGAAGGCGATATCAAAACCCAATGAAATCAATGTGTTACTGTCGAAGCAGACGGACGGTCGCTGCATGAGCTATTTCGGCGACGTGCACCCTTCATTCTTCGGCAACGTGGTCAAGGCGATAGGCAGCGCGAAGCAGGGACACCCCGTGGTGAGCAAGGCGCTGGAAGCCGTGCAGCCTGCCGCAGCGATGAGTGACGCTGCGTTCCTCGCTCGCTTTAACGATGAACTGCGCGCAACCGTGCATGAAGTGAAGCGCCTGACGCCGATGATTGTTGAAGTGGTCGTGCGCGCACCAATAGCCGCGCGGCGATTTCAGCCGGGCCAGTTTTACCGTCTGCAAAATTTTGAATCGTCCGCACCGAAAATCGACGATACCCGTCTTGGCATGGAAGGCCTCGCGCTCACCGGCGCATGGGTCGATCGCGAACGCGGTTTGATGTCCACCATCGTGCTTGAGATGGGCGGCTCCAGCGATTTATGCTTGACGTTAAAGCCCGGCGAACCGGTGATTCTGATGGGCCCGACCGGCACACCGACGGAGATTCCGTCGGACGAAACCGTCGCATTGGTGGGCGGCGGTTTGGGTAACGCGGTGTTGTTTTCCATAGGGCAGGCGATGCGCAAGGCGGGCAGCAAGGTGCTGTATTTCGCCGGCTACAAAAAGATGATCGACCGTTACAAGATCGAAGAGATCGAAGCCGCGGCCGACGTGGTGGTGTGGTGCTGCGACGAAGAGCCGGGCTTCACGCCATCGCCCAAGCGCCCGCAGGACAAAACCTTTGTCGGCAATATCGTGCAGTGCATGCACAGCTACGCGATTGGTGATCTCGGCGTGCAGCCCATACACCTGAAAGACGCGGATAGAATTATCGCCATCGGCTCTGATCGCATGATGGCGGCCGTGGCGCGCGCGCGTCACGAAATGCTCAAACCGTTTGTGAAGGCGCAACACTTCGCCATCGGCTCCATCAACTCGCCGATGCAATGCATGATGAAAGAAATCTGCGCACAGTGTCTGCAGGCGCACGTCGATCCGGTGACCGGAAAAACAAGTTATGTATTCTCCTGCTTCAATCAGGATCAGCCGCTGGACAGTGTGGATTGGAACGGTCTGAATCAAAGGCTGCGGCAGAATTCTGTACAGGAAAAACTCACAGCGGAATGGCTGGATCATTGTCTGTTGAAGCTGGGCGCGCGGGAGATGCAGCGGATTTAAACTAGTGGAAGGATTCATTGTGAACACAGCAGCCGACACCCCGCATTTTTCCGTGAATCACAAACTGCCCAATCCGTGTGGCGCGCACTTGCTGGCGCGCGCGTTGAAGCGTCACGGTGTCGAGGTGCTGTTCGGGCAAAGCCTGCCCTCGGCGCTGTTATTGGTGATTCCTGAATTCGGTATGCGGCAGATTGCGTATCGCACCGAGAACGCGGGTGCGGCAATGGCCGATGGTTATGCGCGGGCCTCGCAAAAAGTTGCGGTGGTGACAGCGCAGAACGGGCCTGCCGCTGCGTTACTCGCGCCGGGGCTGGCAGAGGCGCTGAAGGCATCGGTGCCGATTGTCGCCATCGTGCAGGACGTGCGCCGCACGCAAACCGACAAGAACGCGTTTCAGGAACTCGATCACTTCGATATTTTTCGCGGCTGCACCAAGTGGGTGCGGCGCGTCAGCGAAATCACGCGCATCGAAGACTACGTGGATATGGCATTTACCGCTGCTGCCAGCGGACGACCCGGGCCGGTGGTGCTGATGGTTCCGCAGGATCTATTGTTGGAAGCGACGACGGCAGACACGGGCGAGCAACGCCGCGCTTCATTGGGTGTGTATCCGCTGGACCGCAGCGTGGCGGATCCGGCGCGCGTCGAAGAAGCGGCGCGCTTGCTGGCGCAGGCGGCGTTTCCGTTGATCGTGGCGGGTGGTGGCGTGCATCTGTCGGCGGCGCACGAGGCGCTGGCGCAGTTGCAGGAAGCGACCGGCATACCCGTCGCCACCACCAGCATGGGCAAGGGTGCGGTGGCTGAAACGCATGCATTGTCGATGGGCGTGATCGGTTATTTCATGGGCACGCGCGGCATGGCGCGGCACATGCGCGCGCTGATTGAGCGTGCGGATTGTGTGCTGTTTGTGGGCGACCGTACCAATCAGAACGGCACGGACTCCTGGACGCTGTTTCCCCAATCTGCGCGCTACATTCATATCGACATTGACGGGCAGGAAGTCGGACGCAATTACGAAGCGTTGCGCCTGGTGGGCGATGCGAAGCTGACGCTGGCGGCGTTGAATGACGCGATGAAGCGCATTGATTCAGGAAAACGCCGCGCCGCGCGCAGCGAAGTCGAACAAAAAATCGCTGCGGGCAAGAAGGCGTTTCAGCTTGACGCGCACGCACTGTTGAAATCCGATGCCTTGCCGATTCGTCCTGAGCGGTTGATGAACGATCTGAACGCGGTGATGACGCCCGACACGTTGATCGTCACCGACGCGAGTTATTCGTCGATCTGGGCGATGAACTACCTCAGCGCGCATCGCGCAGGCCAACGCTTTCTCACGGGGCGCGGCCTCGCTGGATTAGGGTGGGGATTTCCCGCCGCAATAGGCGCGAAGATCGCGCACCCGTCACGCGACGTGGTTTGCATCGTCGGCGATGGGGCCTTCGCGCACACGTGGTCCGAGCTCGAAACCGCAGTACGGATGAAAGTTAAGACAACATTAATTGTTCTTAATAATCAAATACTTGGATATCAATGGCACGCGGAAGAAGTGCTGTATGGCAACCATACCGATGCCTGCCAATTTTCGCCCGTCGATCACGCGGCGATCGCGCGGGCGTGCGGTTGCGAAGGCGTGCGCGTTGAAAACCCGGCTGACTTCAAACCGGCATTGGAGCGCGCGTTGCGTTCATCAGTGACCACCGTGATTGATGTGATGATCGATCCGAAAGCGTATCCGCCGATTACGCTCTACGAGGGCAAAATCACCTTCTGACTTCAGTCTCGCCCGATTTCTCGCAACGTATCGCTAATAGTCCCCACCAATTCATCAATCTGCGCCTTGCTGATAATCAGCGGTGGCGAGATCGCAATGATGTCGCCGGTGGTGCGGATCAACACACCTTTGTCGTAGCATTTCAAAAATGTTTTGAACGCGCGCTCGGTGGGCTTGCCCGGCTTGGGTTCAAGTTCGATGCCGGCGACCATGCCGATGTTGCGGATGTCGATGACGTTGGGCATTTCGCGCAAGCTGTGTACGGCTTGCTCGAAGTAAGGCGCGAGTTCGCGCGCGCGGGCAAACAGACCTTCTTCTTCGTAGACATCGAGTGTGGCTTCGGCGGCGGCAGTGGCAAGCGGATGGCCGGAGTAGGTGTAGCCGTGAAACAGTTCCACGGTATCGGGCGGAGCTGAGTTGACCACAGTCTCGTATATGCCATTGCGCACCGCGACCGCGCCCATCGGCACCATTGCGTTGGTGAGGCCCTTGGCCATGGTGATGATGTCGGGTGTTACGCCAAAGGTTTGCGCGGCGAAAGCGTGGCCGGTGCGCCCAAAGCCGGTAATGACCTCATCGAATATCAGCAGCAAATTGTGTTTGTCGCAAATCTCACGCAGGCGTTTGAGATAGCCCTTGGGCGGAATCAGCACGCCCGCCGAACCGGCCATCGGCTCGACAATCACGGCGGCGATGTTCGAGGCATCATGCAACGCGATGATGCGGGTTTCGAGTTCGTCGGCGAGATGCGCGCCCCAGTTGGGTTCACCGCGCGTGAAGGCGTTTTCTTTGAGGTTGTGGGTGTGCGGCAGGTGGTCTACACGCGGCAGCATGCTGCCGTACATTTTGCGATTGGCGGGCATGCCGCCGACAGAAATGCCGCCGAAACCCACTCCATGATAGCCACGCTCGCGGCCCACAAATACATTGCGCTGGCCTTCGCCGCGCACGCGGTGATAGGCCAGCGCGATTTTCATCGCGGTATCCACGGCCTCGGAACCGGAGTTGCAGAAAAACACATGATCCAGATCGCCCGGCAGCATGTCTGCGATACGCGTCGCCAAGCGAAACGATCCAGGATGGCCCATCTGGAATGCGGGCGCGTAATCCATCGATGCTGCCTGCTTTTGCACCGCTTCAACGATTTTGGTGCGGCAATGGCCGGCGTTCGTACACCAAAGACCGGATGTGCCGTCGAGCACTTTGCGGCCATCGTCGGTGACGTAATGCATGTCCTTGGCGCCCACCATCATGCGCGGCGCTGCTTTGAACGCGCGGTTGGCGGTGAAGGGCATCCAGTGGGCTTCGAGAGACAGGTCGTTAGGCATGGTGATGATTTCCTCAATTTCCTTGATAGGCTGTGGCGATTATTTTACTCCGTGTGTTGCGAGTTCGTGATCTGTCCGGTTCTGTAGCACGACACCTGTCCGGTTGTCATAGTGCCCCGAAGGGGGTACGAGATGAGCCGGACGAAACTGCT
>JAYVQD010000206.1:0-8037 GCA_043777275.1 Nitrosomonadales bacterium | reverse complement strand
GCGCGCTATCAAAACGTGTTCAGCGCCACGCCGCGCTACGCGCTGATTGCGAAGCACCGCATTGAACGCGGCAACGACGTGGTGGTTGCCGAAGATGTGGCAGGACAAGCGCTGATGATCGACCTGCGCTGCTTGATAGGCGCCTCGCTGGGTTTAAAAATAACTGATTAAAAACAAATACTTACACATGATTACGCATTCTGACGAAACCCAGTCGCGCATCGATCTAACCTGTGCGCTGCGCAGCGCGTCACGCATGGGCCTGGGCGAGGGCATCTGCAATCATTTCAGTCTGGCGCTGCCGGGCGCGCCAAGTGCACCAGGTACGCCCGGACATTTTTTGATTAATCCGTGGGGCTTGCACTGGTCTGAAATCACCCCGGCCGATCTGGTAATCGTGGATGCGCAAGGGCGCAAGGTGTCCGGCAAACACGGCGTGGAGCCGACGGCGTTTTTTATCCATAGCGCAATTCATCGCGGCAATGCCAACGCGGCGTGCGTGATGCACACACACATGCCGCATGCCACTGCGCTTACCGCCGTACAAGGCGGGCGATTGGAAATGTCGAGCCAGGTTGCGCTCAAGTTTTACAATCGCGTGGCGTACGATGATGACTATCAGGGGCTGGCGCTGGATGATGCCGAAGGCGAGCGTATGTGCCGTGAAATGGGCAACGCCGACGTGCTGTTTCTCGGCAATCACGGCATCATCGCGTGCGGGCCTACGGTGTCGGCAACCTTTGATGATCTGTATTACCTCGAACGCGCGTGTATGCAGCAAGTGCTGGCGATGGGCACCGGCAAGCCGCTGCGCATTGTGCCCAAGACTGTCGCCGAAAAAACCGCCCGCCAAATGAATGGCGAAAGCCAGCAGGCCGCGCTGCATCTTGAGGCGCTGAAACGATTGCTCGATCGCGATGAGCCGGGCTGGTCCAATCTGGAATGAGAGAACAACATGACCGTCGATACTGAAGCCCTACGCGCCGCGATCAGCAACGCACCACCGCCCTTCGAGCTGCGCAAGATCGGCCATGTGGTGCTGAGGGTCGCTGATCTCAAACGCTCGGTGGCGTTTTACACCGGCGTGTTGGGCTTCAAGGTGTCGGACATCTACGGCGACGACATGATGCCCGGCGGCATGGTGTTCATGCGCTGCAACCCGGATCATCACGGCATGGCGCTGATCGGTGGCGCAGCCGGGCCGTCGCAGAAGCGCGAGTTGCATCACATGGCGTTCGAGGTCGGCTCACTGGATGAGGTATTTCGTGCGCGCAAGCATCTGCGCGAGAGTGGCGCGACCATCCTTTTTGAAGGCCGCCGCCGCGCGGGCGTGCAGATTGCGGTGGAATTTCTCGATCCCGACGGCCACAACCTCGAAATCTACTGGGGCCTGGATCAAGTCGGCACCGAAGGCATCAGCCGCCCAAAGGAACAATGGCGCGGCGCGAAATCACTCGAAGAAGCGATTGCGAATCCGCCGCCGGGGCAAACACCGGTGGTGCGTGATAAGTCGCTATTGGAATAGGAATAGCAGTAGCAGCACCCGGGGTTACGCCGACCGCCGAACGCAACCTCAGTGCAACACCAGCGGCTGCCCCATCAACACATCGAAGTTACCCAGAAACTCGTCGATGTTTTCGGGTGACGCATCTTCAGCAATCACGCCGTTGATCGAATGCGCGAAACGTTCGCCCACGTCGCCGTGAAAGAAGGTGCTGCGGCGGCTGTGCTTGTCCACCAGCTCGAAACCGCGCCGGTCGGCGTACTCGACCACGTAGTAATTGTCGCTGTTATAGACCACGTTCATGAGCTGCCTCCTTCCTGTTGCGCTACGATTCGCTGTACCTCGGACCCGCCCTTCCTCTTACGCTTCCTATAACGCATCGTTCGCCGCTTGGTTACAGCGCGCTCGGGATTGCCCCTACTGCATTCAAGGACATAGCTTCCCGCGCAGTGTGGCACGACAACACAGACTTGGGGGTTAAATCCGGCTTTTCAAGAGCCACGCCGCCATTGAGACACGGCAATGCCCAGCAAGATCAGCGCCAGCGCCACATAGGCGTGAATGCCCGGCGTTTCACCGAGCAACGCCACGCCCAGAAACACCGCCACCGCCGGGCTCATGTAATTGACCAGCGACATGAACGTCGGCCCGGCGGTGGCGATGAGCTTGAAATACACCACGGTCGCTATCGCCGTCGGGCCCACGCCCAACCAGAGAATCGCCCAGAACGACGCGGCGCTGGCCTCAATCTGCCAGGGCTTGTCGATCAGCAGCGCCACCGGCAGCGCGATCACACTGGCAATCAGCAACATGGCGGTGGACGCCACCAGCACGTCATCGCCGCGCGCGAGTAGGCGCGTGAGCACGCTGTTGCCGGCGTAACACAAGGCACCGAATAAAATCGCCGCTTGCGACAGCGTGGCGAGCGACTGACCGGCGATGCCGCTGAAATTTTCCAGCGCCGAGGGCCCCATCAACACCATGATGCCGGCGAAGCCCAGCACAAAGCCGATCACGCGATGACGAGTCATGTGTTCGCCCGTGACAAAAAAATGTGCGAGCACCATGGTCGCCAGCGGCATCACCGCCATCAGAATGCCTGCGAGCGCGCTGTCGGTGCGTTGCTGCCCCCAGGTGATTGCGGTGAAGGGAATGCAGTTACCGAGCAGCGCGAGGATGGTGTAGCTACCCCATACCCTCCACTGTTCGAAACGGAGCGGCGGCAGGCGCGCGCCGCGCAGGCGCATGATAACCAGCAGAATTGCCGCGCCGAGTATCAGCCGCGCCGCCACCAGCGTCGATGTCGGTACCGTTGCCAAACCGAGCTTGATGAACATGAATGACGAACCCCACATCGCCACCAGCGCGGCGAGCATCACCCAGTCGCGCACACTGCGGCGCGCCGTCGTCAATTGACCTCGCTCAATTGACCGTGGCTCCGGAAACCTTGACCGCGTGCCGCCAGATCATCAGGCGTCGAGGGCCGTGCATCCACCCCTTGCTCGTCGAGACGTTTGCGCACCTCCGGGTTGTTCAACACTTTGCCGAGATCAGCGTGCAGCCGCGCCAGCACCGGCTTGGGCGTATGGGCCGGTGCGAAGATCGCGTACCACACGATCACTTCCATCGGCACGCCGGATTCCATCATCGTCGGCAAGCCCGGCAAGCGCGGCGTCGGCTTGGCCGAAGTCACGGCCAACGGGCGGATACGTTTCGCCGCGATATACGGCAACAGCGATGGAATGTTCGAGCAGATGGCCAGTATTTGTCCGCTCAATAAATCAGGTATGAACAACGCGCTGCCTTTGTACGGCACATGCACGATGTTGATGCCCGCGAGCGATTTCAATAACTCCATTGAAAGATGCAGCGAACTGCCCACGCCCGCCGAACCATAGAGCACCTTGCCCGGATTCGCTTTCGCGTAACTGATAAATTCAGCAACATGGTTCGCCGGCACCGACGAATGCACCGCCAGCACGTTGGGCACGCTGGCCACCATCGACACCGGTGCAAAATCCTTGATGTGATCGTACGCCAGTTTTTGATACAGTGCGGGGTTGATACCGTGCGAGGACACCGTGCCCATCATGAGGGTGTAACCATCGGCGGGCGCATTCGCCACCAGCGTCGCCGCGATGCCGCCGCCCGCACCGGGCCGGTTGTCGATCACCACTTGCTGGCCAAACAATTCGGACAGCGGGGTGGCGATAATGCGCGCGGTGATATCGAAGCCGCCACCGGGCGCGGTGCCGAGCACCAGACGAACGGGTTTGGCAGGGTAGTTTTGCGCCGGCGCCTGCGCGCTCAACAACAGCGCACCCAACGCGAGCGCCGCACCACACCGCTGTTTGAGCTGTCGATGCATCGATTCAGATTCACAAGCTTTATATTATCGTAACTATTTGTTTTTATTGAATTTTCTTAATACGCTTACTCAGCAATCATACCTGTCGCCGCCACCACCTTTGCCCATTTCTCCACTTCGCTTTTCACGAAAGCAGTGAATTCATCCGTGGCCATCGGGGCGGGTTCCGCGCCGGCCGCATTCAACCGGTCGCGCACGTCGGGTGTACGCAAGAGACGCAGCACTTCGCCGTTCAGCTTATCGACGATCACACGCGGTGTATTGATCGGCGCAAACAAGCCCAGCCAATTCAGCATTTCGTAACCGGGCACACCGCTTTCCGCAATCGTCGGTAATCCCGGCAGCACCGCCGAGCGCCGGCCGCCAGTGACACCGAGGCCGCGCAGCCGCCCGCTCTTGGTATGCGGCGACACCGATGTTGAGGTGCCGAACGTCACCGGCACCTGCCCCGCCAGCACGTCCACTATCGCCGGACCGCCGCCTTTGTAAGGCACATGTACCAGTTGAATGCCCGCCAGGCTTTCAAACAGCACTGCGGCCAGATGGGTTGACGTACCCGACCCCGCCGACGCATACAGAATTTTTTTGGGTTGCGCGCGCGCGAGCGCAATCAATTCTTTCACATTTTTTGCCGGCAGCGACGGATGCACCGCCAGAATACTCGGCGCATCCGCCAGCCGCGTCACCGGCTGAAAATCGCGCAGCACGTGATACGGCAGCTTGCGGTACAGCGTCTGGTTCACGGCGTGCGTGCCGACGCTGCCCACCACCAGCGTGTGGCCGTCAGGCAGCGAGCGCGCCGCGAGTTCTGTTCCTACAATGCCACCCGCGCCGCCGCGGTTGTCGACAATCACCTGCTGGCCGAGCGCAGTGCCGAGCGGCGCACCGAGCACACGCGCGCCCAGATCGACGAATCCGCCCGGCGGAAAGGCCGCGATAATGCGCACGGGTTTGACGGGATAGGGATCCGCTGCGCCGGCGTATCCAGTGACCGTGACGCCGACCAGCATCAGCGCGACGGCGAACGTTTTGTTGATGCGAATCTCCACGTTGCGGCTGATTTTTTACAGCGCAAAATCCAGCGCGCTGATGTCCTTGATGTTTTCCACATCAGCCAATTGCGAAAACAAACGCTCGGCTTTCGGGCGTTCACGATGCGCGGTGAGTTTGAGAAATTTCTCCAGCAGTTCGCCCCGCGTGAGCGGCATGCTCGGCGTGCCTTTGAAGTTGTCGCCTTCGATGCTCACGGTCTTGCCGTTTTTTAAATGCAGGGTGATGCGCGTCGCCATACCCGATTGGCCCGGCGCCGGGATCAGCGGTTCGAGCGTCGCGGATTTCGACAGCGCGCGGATGCGCGGATCGTTCACGTTTTTGTCGCAGAACACCCACGGATCCGTCGGGTCAACAAACAACGCCAGCGCCGTGCTGAACGGCACGCTGTACTGCGCCATGGCGAGGTCGGCGGGTTCCGGGATATTGTGATGGCTCAGTGATTTCTCGTTCACTCCCATTTCGATGCGTGCCACGTCATCGCCGCTGATACCGTGCTTCGCCTTCAAGTCGAGGATCAGCGTCACCGGCACCTGTGCGTTGGCATGGCAGGCATAGCGTTTGAACTTGGTTTTCATCGTATGCCACACCACGCCGAGGTCCTTGCGCATGTACTCCGGCTGCGCATCACGGCAAAACGTATTCAGCGAACCGTATTTACCCTCCAACACTTCCGACGGCCCGGTGTAACCATCGCGTGCCAGCGCCGCCGCCATGAAGCCGCCCTCCGCCGCGCGCCCCAGGTGCAGACGCTTCACCAGCCCGCCGCTGCGCGAGAACTCCATCAAGCCTGAACTCATCGACCCCGCGATGCCAAAGGCGTTGGCCATCTGTTCGGCGCTCTCGTTAAACAACTTCGCCACCACGCACGACACGCCATACACACCCATCACACCGGGCGCGTGAAAGCCGAGTGTCTCCGGCGAATGATGCGTCGCCTGCCCGATGCGGTACAACACCTCAAAGCCCGCGACGAACGCTTCAATCAGTTCCTTGCCGCTTTTCTTGCGTCCTTGCGCCACGGCCAACCCCGGCACACCGAGCGCGGCGCTCGGATGCATGCCGACGCTAGGTTCGCACAAGGCATCCAGCTCGAACGAATGCGCCGCCGCGCCGTTGCACAGACACGCAAACGGCGCGCGCACTTTGATCGGTGTGCCCAGCACATTCGATTCGCCCGGCGCGCTGTTGCGCTTGGCGTATTCGATCACCGTTTGCGTCCACGGCATTTGCGCGCCCAGCACGCAGGCCGCCACGGTGTCGATCAGACAATCCTTGGCGCGTTCCACCACTTCGAGGGGAATCTGTTCGTATTTGAGATCAGTAGCATAGCGGGCGAGGGCTTGGCTGGCGGTGGTCATGGGAATCCTTGAGTGTCGATCGTGGCTTGATATCGTAGATGCCGCTCGTGACTTGGGCGGGTCGGAGCGTATGGTAAAGTGCGCTTCAATTCTACAAGAGTTCCATGAAAAATCTTCCGCTCACGCCACTCACCGCCCTGTCGCCGCTGGACGGTCGTTATCAATCCAAAGTCGCACCGCTGCGCGCGCTGTTCAGCGAATGGGCGCTCATCCGCTTCCGCGTTAAAGTCGAAGTCGAATGGCTGAAAGCCCTCGCCGCCGAACCGACGCTCGCTGAAGTGCCGCCGTTCTCCGCCGCCACACTCGCGGCACTCGACGCACTGGTGGACAATTTCTCTGCGGCCGACGGCGCTGCCGTCAAAGCCATTGAAGCCACCACCAATCACGATGTCAAAGCGGTGGAATACTTTCTCAAAGAGCGGCTGGCCGGCAATGCCGAAGTGGTGAAAGTTTCCGAGTTCATTCACTTCGCGTGCACGTCCGAAGACATCAACAATCTGTGTCACGCGCTGATGTTGAAAGGCGCGCGCGATGACGTGATGCTGCCCGCGCTCGACAGCCTCATCACGCGCCTGACCTCCCAGGCGCATGATCTCGCCGCCATGCCGATGCTGGCACACACCCACGGCCAGCCCGCGTCACCCACCACGCTGGGCAAGGAACTCGCCAACGTGGTGCATCGTCTGCGCCGCGCGCGCGACACCATCGCCAAGGTATCGCTGCTCGGCAAAATCAACGGCGCGGTGGGCAATTACAACGCGCACCTCGTTGCCTATCCCGACGTGCAGTGGGAAATGTTCGCGCGCCACTTTGTCGAGCAACTGGGACTGACCTTCAATCCGTACACGATTCAGATCGAACCGCACGACGCGATGGCGGAGTTGTTTGACGCCTTCGCTCGCGTTAACACCATACTCATCGACCTGAATCGCGACGTGTGGGGCTACATCTCGCTCGGTTACTTCAAGCAAAAAACCAAGGCCGGTGAAATCGGCTCATCCACCATGCCGCACAAGGTGAACCCGATCGATTTTGAGAATGCCGAGGGCAATCTCGGTCTCGCCAATGCGGTGTTGCGGCATTTGAGCGAAAAGCTGCCGGTCTCGCGCTGGCAGCGCGATCTCACCGACTCCACCGTGTTGCGCAATATGGGGGTGGCGCTGGGCTACACGCTGCTCGCCTACGACTCCTGCCTCAAGGGTCTGAACAAACTGGAACCCAACCCGGCAAAGCTCGCCGCCGATCTCGACGCCAACTGGGAAGTGCTGGCCGAGCCGATACAAACCGTAATGCGCCGTTACAACGTCAGCGGCGCATACGAGCAATTGAAAGAACTCACTCGCGGCAAAGCGGGCATCAACCGCGACACGCTGGCGGCGTTTATCAATGGCCTGTCCGGCATACCCGACGCCGAGAAAAAACGCCTGCTGGCACTGACACCGGCAAATTACATCGGCAAGGCCGCCGAACTGGCGAAGAGAATTTGATGTCCGTGTTCAGCGTGGATGTCACCGCCGCCGATTTCGAGCAGGCGGTAATCGAAACCTCCAAGACCGTTCCGGTCGTTGTAGATTTCTGGGCGGAGTGGTGCGGGCCATGCCGGGCATTAAAGCCGGTGCTTGAAAAACTGGCCGCGGAATACGCGGGCAAGTTTCGATTGGCGAAAATCAACTCCGACGAAAACCAGCCGCTGGCGCAACGCTACGGCGTGCGCGGCATTCCCAATGTCAAAGCATTCGTTGACGGGGCGTTGG
>JAYVQD010000205.1:0-29410 GCA_043777275.1 Nitrosomonadales bacterium | reverse complement strand
CTGCCGTGACCACTGCGAGGCGGCGCGGGCTGCGGGTGAAACGGCGTTGAGCGCGTGGCGGATACAGCGCATTTTCAGGGACTACAGCGCGATTTTGGACAAGGCGTTCATCCGCAATCCGCAGGCCGAGCGGCAGCACAAGCGCCGGGGCCGGGTCAAACAGTCCCTGACCTTCAACCTCATCAACCGCATGCGCGAGCATGCCGACGCGGTGTTGCGTTTCGTGACAGACCTGCGCGTCCCCTTTACCAACAATCTGGCCGAACGCGCCATCCGCATGCCCAAAGTAAAGCAGAAAATCTCCGGCTGCTTTCGTACGTTCGAAGGCGCGCAGGATTTCTGCACCATCCGCTCCTATCTCGATACCATGCACAAACAGGGTCATAATATGTTCGAGGTGCTGCGCCAGACTTTCATGGGGCGTCCGCCTTCGCCTGATTCAGGCTGAATAGAGACAGAGAAACCATGAAAGCAGACAAACAGCATAACGCACTGGAAGTCATCACGAAAGAGCAGTTGACGCGTCGCGTGTTTACGGTGGAATTCAAGGCCGAGGTGGTGCGTCACAGGAAAGCGTACAGGATCAAAGTGCGTAGCGCAATCGACGACCCTCGAACTCCAGACCCTCAGTTTCTAATTCACCGAGCGCAGCTGGGCTTTGCCCGCCACTGAAATACTTTCACCCTTTTCATTGAGGAAGAACGACGATGGACGAGTTGACAGATGAAGGGCGCGCATTGCGCGATAGATTGCTCTCTGGCCACGCGACGCTGGCAGAAGGCTTGCGCCTGTATGCATTGATGACGGAGAGAGGGCAAGCATTTCCAATATTCTGGGAAGAGGTTGTCCTCAGATTGGGTTTGGCTGCAGATCCCGAACGGCGTGATCTCCTGGCGCGGCTGCGCCATGTCCTCACTATGCAGGGAAAGACGGTACCTCCAGATGTCGAGAAAGGGTTCGCGCAATTCGCAGCAACGGAAGAACGCGGGCGGGACCACCAACAGGACGCAGCAAAGTACCATGCCGCGAGCGGGACGGCTGACATGGACATGTCGTTCCTGCCAATCTATGAAAGTTGCCGGGCCTACTCGATGACCTCCATTGAGCGTATGTATGCCTTGTTCAAAGCAATTAAGTATCTGGAGGATGCCGGGATCGGAGGTGACATTGTCGAATGCGGGGTCTGGCGCGGAGGGAGCATGATGGTCGCTGCGCAGACACTTATTGCGCTTGGGAGCACAGCTAGAAATCTGTATCTATTCGATACTTATGAAGGCCTCCCGCGCCCTGACGACGACAACGATGTCGATATTTGGGGCAATCGTGCGATAGATGGTTGGCTGCCACTCAGTGTGGGAAACGAGAAAAGCCATTGGGCGGAGGCCGCTCAGGAGGAGGTGAGAACTAACCTTCTTTCAACGGGATACCCGGCGGTGCGCCTCCATCTTGTGAAGGGCATGGTTGAGCGTACAATTCCCGATGCGGCCCCCCAGAGGATCGCGTTACTGCGGCTGGATACAGACTGGTATGCCTCTACAAAACATGAGCTCGAACACCTTTTTCGGAGGCTTAGCCGTCACGGTGTGATTATCATCGATGATTATGGGCACTTTAAGGGCGCGCGAAAGGCTGTGGACGAATTTATACAGAGCCACGGTGTTCCAATCTTGCTGCATCGCATCGACTATTCGGGCCGAGTGGGTATTAAGGTCAGCGATTGAAACGAGCGAACTGGTTGTGGTGCCTTCCTGATCCGATGTAACGTCGTGCTTGCAACGGGAGAGAGCGGCCAACGAACTTCTACACCGAGATAGGGTACAGGCAGATCGCATCTCACGCAGAACCCAATACCTCCTTGACGTGGTCAACCACCACTGCAAGATGCTCTTCTAATCCAATCCAGAATGGCAGCCGGAAGTCGCTGACATCACGCCTTGCGTCGCGCAAGGCGCATTCATCTCAAACCGCCCCGGCTCAGACGCCTTTACCAAAGCGAATACCGGTATTGCGTTGCCTTAGGGTTTGATGCAGCTCCTGATGCGCCGTTACATTTCCACACGGAGTGCCTGTAGCAGCATCGAAAGCATAGTGCGCTGGTCAGAGTTTCACGTCACCTTCGCTTCCGACCACCCGGGTTTCCGGGCAGAGGACAACGAAATGCCCTCCCTTGTGCAGGTATTCTTTGTTGGTCTCAATGATCTTTGCAGCGTGTACCCACGCTAGAATTACGGTGTACGCGGGCATACGTTTACACAACTCCGCGGTGGGCAGTATCTGAATACCATCCCCAGACGAAAACTTGTTCACCTTCTGCGGATGGTCGTCAACGATGTAGTCGATTACCCCGGTAAGGCCCAACTGGGATATCAGGGTCGGCCCGCTGCGCGCGGCGCCATAGCCGGCAATAGACAGTTTTTCCTGCTTCCATTTTTGAGCAAGATTGCGCGTACGTTCTTTTTGCTGATGCACCTGGGCGCCGAACTTCCTGAGTGTTTCGAGCTTGTCCAAGCCACGTTCCACTTCAAGGTCAAGCAACTCTCTTACTGTACCCTTAATTTTCCGCTTGCCACCTTTGAGTTGAACAGTGCCGATGAGCGAGCCGTGCTGGATCGGCACTCTTTCCACGTCGATCAGTTCCATGCCGTGGCGATCGAGAAACATGGTAATTGCCTTCACCGAGTGGTGACTCATGTGCTCATGAAAAATCGTCGCGATCAGCACCCGGTCGATGATATCGAGTAGATACTGGGCCTCAAAGAAAAACACGCCGTCTGGTGCCAGCATGGCGCGGATGCTGTCGGCGATCTCGCCCATGTTGTCGGCATGCGCGAAGGCATTGAACATGCATACCACGTGCGCCGGGCCGTGCTGCTGTCGAATTTTATTAGCGAGATCAAGGGACATCAATTCTGGAATGGTCTCAATTCCAGATTCGGTAGCGAGCCTCGCAATTTCGGTCGCTGGGTCAATGCCCAGCACGCGATAGCCAGCTTTCTTGAACGGCACCAGCAATGAGCCGTCGTTGCTGCCGATATCGATGACCAAAGAACCAGCCGGGGGTTGATAGGTTGCGCTAATTTTTGCCGCAACCTGCTCAAAGTGCTCTGGCATGCCCTTGGCTTCGCCGGAATAGTAGGTGTAGCTTTCCCACAGGCTTTTCGAATCGACGACATCAAGTTGCTGAACATGCCCGCACGCAGCGCACATGTATAAATCCACTGGGTACCGAGCCGCTTGTTTGCCGGTCTCGCTGTCGGTGCAATAGTTTTCTGAAAGTGGAATAGGGTCGAGTTTGACTACCAATTCGACATCTTTCGATTCACATAACCGGCAAGTTTCACGATGCGCTAGCTTTACTGTCACGCGTTGTTCCCCCTTCTGATAAGCCGACGCAGCATACGAAGAATACCTGAATGTCTGCGAAGAAATTGGGAGCCTCGTAAGGCACCCTTGACCTTGTCGCGCATAGAGCTTGCATAGACCGCACTTACCGCAATGGGTATGTCACCCACTGACGTGCTGGTCTCGAGCATGCCGGCAAAAGGTGCGTCATGAATTTTTCGGTAAATTACTGTAAGCATGTAGTTTGGTATTTTTACGAATTCCAAGGCGCTAAAGCGTTCCACTAAAGGGATTGATGCGGCGTACCTTTTAGCCGATTGGTAAAGATCGTCCTCGCCTGCACCCTCATACCAAATATCCACTATCTCGTACCGGTTATAGCTCGCCAATTCAAAGAACATTCGCCCCGCATAGATGTAATAGCCGTGGTCTGTATAGCCAGAAACCGGGAGCTGATGCACCATAAAGCCGCCGGTACGCGCCGCTTCGTGAATGACCTTGAATGAGTTGTACTGATTCAATACGTGTTCTGTGGTGCCAATATTGAGAACAATGTCGTAATTGTTGCTGTGTCCCGCAGGCAGGTCTTCACGATTGAGATCAAAAACTTTTGTCTTATAACCCTTCGCGATATCTATTGATAAATAGCTCATGCCGCAACGCTCAATGAGTTCGCCCGCAAACGAATCGTTTAGCCCTCCCTTCACCTGGTCGTAGGCCGAACCTTTTGCGAGGCGTTGGGCAAATTCGGCCAGCGAGGGTCGCTGCTCGCCGGCAGAAAAAGCAGAAACATAATCGATGATACTTTTTTCGTCGGCTTGATATAAGTTTGAACTGCCGACATCAAGCACTTTCTGCCCGCTTCTGGCGAACACGCCCCGGTCTTTGAGCGCATTCATGAGCGCCATAGTTATTCCCATACATCGCCCCTTACAGTTTGGTCTCGCCGTCTTCGTGCAAAATATCCAGCACAACATCCTCAAGACGCTGCGGCTGCAGCCCGGTCAGCGCACTGGTTCTTTGCATTCCAATTCCACTGAACCGTGGCTTGAAAGGGATAAAGATACCCTTCGCTTCCGACGTTGTCGGCTCCATCAAGCTTTTGGGCACTTGTAGATTGCGCGCCAAGCTGGTCGCCAGATCAACGTAGCTGACGTTTTGTTCCCCCGAAAGATGCAAGTTTCCAGGAATTCGTTTCTCGCCAATGGTAGCAAGTGCTTCGCCCACAAAACGTACCGACATCGGCGCAAAAATAAGATCTGCGAAAGGCTGTATTGCTTCTCCGCGCTTCCACGCCGCAAGCCAGTTGGGCAAGGGAGATGTGCTCCGGTTAAGTATCTTCGTCAGGCGTACAATGTTGAGCCGATCTTCAGCATTAAGGCGACGAGCTGCGGCTTGTATGGCTATCTCCGCTTGCGCCTTCTGTTTCGCGTAAGCGATGCCCGGCGCGTGCGGGTCTTCCTCGTGCGGCCACGGGCGCTCTCCGCCAAACACCGAGTTCGTGGAAATGAAGGTGACGAATACGCCTTGTTCGAGCAGCGAAGCCACCAGCCGTGGCGTCAGATCGACGTTGATGTGGTACGCAAGGGGATCCGTCTCGCAACGCTCATAATTTGTAGCCGCTGCAACGATGAAGACGTAGTTAATTCCAGGGGGCACCCGGAACGGCGTCTCGCTTTCGAAGTCAAGATGAATTCTCCGGTCGTTCACGGTGTCAAGCCGGCGAGTACTTACGATTGCGCGTAGGTTGCGGCGCTCCAGAGCACGAATAAGCCCGCCGCCGACGAGGCTGTCGCCGCCCACAACCAGATATCCGTTTTTGTTGGTCATGCTTTCGATCCCCGCAGGTACTGTGCCACTTGGTCGGACACGCGTTGCATGTAATCGCGTACCGCATCGGTCTGATCCTCTGGCGGTGCAAAAGGAGCAAGCACGGTCCCGTCACGGACGAACGGCCCATTGGTAACTTCATGAATTACCAGGCATTCGGTGCGTATCAGTAAGGTGTGAAATGCGCTCTCGGAAAGCCGGTAATAAAAAGAGCGGCCCGAACCCGGCGCGCCGAGTTCGATCACATCGACGATGTTGCCCGCGTGATCGAAGATTGCCACATCGACTGTGCCTTCAATGATATGGAACGACTCGGACTTGTCGAGGTGCCGGTGCGGATGAATATAACTCGCCGCTAATATGGCGATCACCATTTCATGCAGGGTGTCGTCATTGGACTTGTGCGCGCAGATGCGCGCCCGCTTTCGTGGGCTGGCTTGTGACTGCCGCTTCAGGAACGCGATCTCTGAATCACCAAACCGGACGATAGCGTCTTCAGCAATGAAGACCTCTTCGTTAATTTTGCGCAAATTCATAAGGCACTGACGTTATAAACCGCCTTGGGACTTAAGGCGAATATAGATAGAAACTGGCCGCCCTGCTCGATATACGGCTGATGCTTCGCCAGTACTTTCTGCTCGCTCTCGGGATTCAGCGATAGCAGACAAAAGTCTATGGCGCGGGACTCAAGCGCCGCCGACCCCAAGATGGCAAGTCGCGAGCCGGGCATCAGCAGATCCTGTTTGTGCGGGTTGTCGTCGATGATGCAATCGATCAGGTTTTCGAGCGAGTACAGGTTCGCGAATTTCGCGGCGAGGTGACCAGCACCGAAAATGGCGACCCGCTTTCCCGCCTGCTGCCAGGCGCCGAGCAACGATTGCAGTTGCGCGCGCAATTCAGGGTATCTTCGCGCGAAGATACGGCCATCGGAAAGTAGTGCGTCCAGCGCATCCTCTCCGCGCTTACCGGCACTGATCGGCGAAGCGTTTTTGACTACCCCGATGAGAGAGTCTTCCAGCGGATAGGGGTAGGCTATTGTTTCCTGGATGCCAAGGCCTGCGCCGCCAACAAACGCTTTCAGCGTCTGTGCGCCGAAGTAAGTTATGTGCTCTTCCCAGATGAAACTGTAATCACAGGCCTTAATAAACTTGGTGCAATCCGGCATCTCGAAAAGGAGATAGCCACCCGGTTTAACCAGCGTTCTGACCGCACTCAAGAAGGCTACGGGATCGTGCGCGTGCTCAAGCACATGACGCACGAGCATCAAGTCGGCCAAGCCATGGCGGGACGCGAGCCGGGACGCTGTAGCCGCGTCTATTGCGGCTTGTATGGATTCGAGGCCCGCGCACGGATCTTGCAGCCCCAGGTCGGAGCCTGTTTCGATTCGATACGTATTGGCGTATCCGAGCCTGTTAAAACGCGCCAGCGTAGAGTCGTCCTTATAGGTGAGTCCGACAATTCGTGAGCTACTGCTGATACCTGGCAATTGCCGCAGGCGAGAGACCAGATCGTCGAGATGGCCTTCCGGCTCATTGTACGTCAGCCACTCGAAGCGAGATTTCGCTGTTGCCGGTGGCATCGGGGCGATCAGTTGAAATAGGCCGCAGGCAGCGCATTGCCCCACCACGAGCGGATGGGTCTCGGCAGGAGGCGAATCCGGCCGCTCGAATCGATTGCTGGGGGGCTGCGGGCCGAAATTGACAAGAACCTCGACTGATTCCGCTCGGCAGCACACACATGGATAAGTTACGTTCACGCGCTATTTCCTGTCAGCCATGCGAATGAGGCACCGGCCGGCAAGTGTACCATCACGCATCTTTTGGATCGCGATGTTGATCTCGTCCAAGGTATAAAAAGCGGTGATGATCTCCCGAAGTTTGATTCGCCCGGCACGGTACAGATGGTGGTAACGCGGAATGTCCTCTTGCGGAACCGCCTCGCCGCCATGCGATCCCGATAACCCCTTGCCAAAATGAAGCGGTAACGAGTAAATGCCGATGTTGCTGCCCTTCCTCGGCACGCCAACCAGAGTCACCCTGCCCTGCGGCTTGGTAAGCTGGTAGCCCATCTCGATGATCGCGGGTTGCCCCGTATTATCGATGAAAACATCCACACCGCCGCGGCCGGCGATATCGAGAATCGACTGGCGAGCGTCGGCGCTTTTCGCGTTAATGAGATGCGTCGCACCCATCTCGCGTGCGAGCGCAAGCTTGTTGTCGTACAGGTCCACCGCGATGATCGGATAAGCGCCTCCGAGCGCAGCCCCTTGCACAATGTTTAGCCCCACGCCTCCGGCACCGAACACCACCACGGATTCGCCAATCTTGATTTTTGCGTTGTTGACTACGACCCCGAAGCCGGTGGTAACCGCGCAGCCGAACAGTGCAGCCACCTCCAGATCACTATCATCGGGGATTACCGTTACCCGGTTCTCGGCCACGATGGCATATTCGTTGAACGTGGTGATCCAGCCCGCATTGACCGTCTTGCCATTCCATCCGTACTTGGGCGGAACGGGTTCGATACCGAGGCCTTTGCGCCAATGCAACACGACTTTGTCGCCGGCCTTGGCATATCGGACGCCCGGTCCGGTTTCGAGTACGGTGCCCGATCCTTCGTGCCCGAGCAGATGCGGAAGAAATTTATCCTCGCCCTTGGCGCCATCAATTTCGCCCAATTGTGAACCGCAAATACCGCTGTAATGCACCTTCACAAGCACCTGTCCAACATCAAGCGCCGACGGCAGATCAATGTCGGTGATCACAAGGGGTTTGCACTGTTCGACCAGAACCGCTGCCTTCATGGTTTTCGGAATGGCCACTGTTGCCTCACTCAAAATATATAAAGGAATGATCGCCGGTGTAACCGGTGTTTTTGAACCACCATGCCCATTCCTCGGGTGTGTTGAAGGCTTCGCAGGTTACTTGCCAGTAAAGCAAGTTGGCCTTTTCAACTTCGTTGCGATAGGACTCGACACAAATGTATTTGTTTTCTTTGCCCACCCGCTCGATCTCGCGCAACGCAGGATCAAGATCGTAGCAAGGCAGGTTGTGCAATGTATTGAGGGTGAACACCAGATCAAAGTGCTGATCCGGCCAGGGCAATTTAGTCGCATTTCCTGCTTGCAAGCGGTCTTTGATTTCCGCTTTCGCGTTGTCGATAGCGTATGTCGATACGTCGATGCCGTAAACCTCAACGCCAGGCACGACCAAAGTAAAGTCGTAAAGCAGGAAGCCCTTGCCGCAGCCAACGTCAAGAATTTTATCTCCCGGCTTGATGCCGTAGTGATCGGCCATGGCCTTGGCGACTTTCTCCCATCGGCCAGGCATGTAACGATAGCCGCCATAGTTGATGCGGCGATCGCCGTCCCAGTAGTCAAACGCCCACTGCTTGGCCAACTCTGCAGCCTTCGCCTTGGGATAGTCTGGATCATTCACGCGAGCAAGATAGTCGCGATTAGTACTCTTGTGAACAACGGAGAGAAAATCGATGTAGGCCATGTTGGCGTTCCGTGACAGTCTATTGTAGGGGCGGTTGATGTGTGTTCGTTGCCACTTGGCGATCAGCCGGTGATCCGCGTAAAGAGGTCTCGCGCTTTGTCGAGTTGCTCTTTTTTGCGTGTCGCCTCATCAAAAGTTGGGTTGGCAAAGCGCCTCCGCTGAGCGGAAGCGGGCAGAAAGTCGTTAAGGATAATGCAACACCATTTTGTCTGGAACACCGGAAACAGTAAACGTGCGCGATCGGCAAGCGCCGTCGGTTCCGGCGCATAACGCATCGTCGCGTCGAGAAACCGCTCGAAATGCATGGCGTCGACTGGCACGGCAGGATGCGAAAAGAAATCGCCCGCCATTTTTGCCGGGTCATCCCATCCCGCGTACTCAAAGTCTAGAAAGCAGATGCCCTCGTCATTGACGAGTGCGTTGTGAAACCCGAAGTCCGATGGTGAAATACAGCGTTCCGCGAGGGTTTGCTCGATATCAATGCGCGCTTTACGCTGGATCGCCGATTTAACGGTCTGCCAACGGTCGCGTAGCGCTGCGGAAAAATCCCGCGCCTCGCGGTCTATGTTCAGTCCGCCCGGAATCGTATCCAATTTGTCGATACGCGCATCGACCATATTGAAATGCGCGGCAAAGCTGAAACAGGCTTCAGAGGCATCCGGCAGTTCTTGTGCAATCACTCGGGTCGTTGCGTGATTAAGCCGTTGAAAAAATTCGGTCGCCAGATCTACGCAACGCGCATCAATTTCATTGGCAAGGAGCCTGCGACCGTGTACGTGCTCGTAAATGCCGATACCCCGTTCGGCATTGCACGCAACCGGCTGCGGGACGCAGCGGATTCCGGCTTTTTTCATACAGGACAAAAACGTGTATTCGGCTTTCAAACGGTCACGTTTGTCGGACAAATGCCGGTAGTACCATTTCACAACCAGTTTGCGGTCGTCTACAGTGACGGTGAACACGCGGTTGTTCCCACCCGCGTTACAGGGTTCAAGCACCATTCCAGCAGTCTGCGCTCTGGAAATGCCAAGTACCGCAGCCACATCCGCAATCAAGACTTGCTGTGACATGCTTGTTCGAAGTGTCGCTGAATGGCGCTCCAAGTGGCCATTCTAGGTATTGCCGATATCGCTTTATGGTGCTCGTCCGGATCGAACAATAAGCGTGAGACGCGCTCCGGGAAATCCGCCGCAAGCAGTATTTCAGGTAAGTCGTCTAGAAACCAGTCGCATTGCAGGGTGCCAACGCGATTTAGCTTTTCTTCCTTGGTCAGCTCAAAAAATATTTGCTCTGCCGGTAACAGAGCGCCCTTGTCGTCGATGAGATTGCGCTCGATCCAGTGCCGGGCAGCCTGGTGCAAATCGTAACTCGGGCCAATGAAGGGATGCTTCGTTTTATGGCTGACTATACAAATCTCAATACCGCCTGCGCGCGCCCATTTCAAAAAATCGAGCACGCCAGGATACGCATCGGCTTCCGCCATACGTGCGCCGTACACGTAACCCTGCATCTCAGTCCACACCGCTTCTTTGCCTATGGCGCGCAGATGGTCGCGCACGGCGAGTTTGGTGCGCAAGGTCGATGGCGGAACAGCGCCTTGCTCTATGGCAATTTTGTGAAACAGCGTGTCGTAACTGACGATCGTGTTGTCGAAATCAATGCCGATCAGCATGGAAAAGCCGCCGTGCGCACGTTAGGCTGCGCGTCGCGCCACGAATTTGGCTGCTACTGTGTCGGCAATGTTTTCCGCAGTTAGGCCGAATTTAGTGCGTGCATACTGCGTGGAGCCGATCTCGTGCATGAACGCGTCGTCGGTGCCAAACTGTACAAGCCGCGCGCGAGGCGCATCTTGGGCAGCCAGCCATTCAGCAATACTGCCGCCCAACCCGCCGAGACGGCTGTGTTCCTCAATCGAAGCAACTATTTGATAGTTATGGAAAATTTCAGATAGGGCGGCAGTGTCGAGCGGCTTCACTGTTGGAAAGCTTTCAACACGCGCTGAGATGCCCTGCAGATCGAGCAACTTGGCTGCTTCGACCGCTACAGGCAACAAAACGCCTGTGCTGACCAAGCAGACATCAGTGCCTGGCCGGATAGTAAAGGATTTGCCGATTTGGAAGTCGGGCTCCCGCGCGTGCATGTCCGGCTCGCCCTTTTTGCCGATGCGCATGTAGACCGGCCCATCGTGCTTCAGCGCCGCACGTAATCCGGTGCGCAGCTCGGGCACATCGCCAGGCGCGAGCACGGTCATTTCGGGCAACACGCGCAAAATGGCCAAGTCTTCCAACGAGTGGTGCGTCGGCCCCAGTTCGGCGTACGACAGCCCCGACCCTGTGCCGACGATGATGACCGGGGCCCGGTGATAACAAACACCAACGCGAATCTGCTCAAAGCAGCGCGTGGTGGTAAACGGTGTGATGGTGTAAATGACGGGGCGTAATCCACAAAGCGCCATGCCTGCGGCTACGCTCATCATATTCGCCTCAGCCACACCGCAATTGTAGAAACGCTCCGGTGCAACTTCCTTGAATTTGTTGAAGAGATTGTTGCCTATATCACCTGAAAGCAAAACCACGCGCGGATCGACAGCCGCCAACTTGGTGATTTCATCTGCAAACGCGTTTCTCATACAGCCACCCCCAGCTCTTTCTTCGACAACACAACCTCTTCCGCCGTCGGAATGCGGTAATGCCAGTTGTTGTCGTCTTCCATGAACGACACGCCCTTGCCCTTTACGGTATGCGCAACGATTGCAATGGGTTTGCCGCTACCGTTAGGTACATGGGAAAGCAGGTCGACAAGCGCTTTCATGTCGTGCCCATCGACTTCATGAGCGTCCCACCCAAATGCGCGCCACTTGTCGGCAAGGGGATTCAATGCCAAGACTACTTCACTTCGCCCAGTCGCTTGCCATTTATTGAAGTCGATGATGGCCACAAGCCGCTCGACCTTTTGTGACGCAGCAAGCATCGCTGCCTCCCAGATGGAGCCTTCGTTGCATTCGCCATCAGACATTAACGCGATTACGTTGTAGCTTTGTTTCTGGATGCGCGCAGCAAGCGCCATTCCCAGCCCCATCGGCATGCCATGACCCAGCGAACCCGTGGCCGCCTCGATCCCGGGCAAATGTGACGGTGTCGGCGGATGCTCCGCGAAGATGCCGCCATCTTCGCCATAGGTATCGAGCATCTTTTCGGGATAGAAACCCTTCAATGCCAGTACCTGAAAGAGTGCCGCCGCACCATGGCCCTTACTCAAGATGAAGCGGTCACGATTCGGATCGCGCGGCTTTGTTGGGTCTATGCGCAGCGTTTGAAAATAAGCGGCTACGAGTATATCCGTGCATGACAGGCACGATCCCAGATGCGGCGTTGACGTCTTGTGTGAATTCTCGACGATGCGTGCCCGAATCTCGCTGGCCAGCCGCCGCAGCTCTTCAAGCTTCATTCGTTTTCCAATTTATTAATTAAAACAAATAGTTACAAAAGTATCGGCGATACTATTGCCGTTGAATCCCGTTCAATCCATTGCCGTCGATGTCTCCATTGCCCGCCTATAGAGTTCTACGGCTTATGTATGTAGTCGTATGGCAACTGCTTAAGGTCTTCAAAATGTTCTTTCACCCATGCAATGCTTTCATCAAGCCCTGCGTCGAGTGTCACGCTGTCTTTCCAGCCGAGCGTTTCTCGAAGTTTGTTACTGTCCAGCATGTACGCCGCATCCTTGCCGAGACGCTCACCAACGACTTCCACACAGTTCTCGAATTTGACATCGAGCTTGCGGCAAATGCGCTCGACTAGCTCACGCACGGTTACGATCTCGTTGGTTGAGATGTGATAGGTTTCGCCCGCAGGCGCGTTGCGTGCGATACGTAGCGTCGCATCCGATACATCTTTCATGTGAATGAACGCGCGACGCGAGAATCCGCCACCGTGCAGTTGAAGCTTGCGTCCAAGCAGGATAAACAGGATGGTACGCGGAATAATGCGGTAGAGCTGCTGGCCCGCGCCATAAACGTTCGCGGCACGCGTGAATACGACCGGAAAGTTATGTGTATCAAAATAGGTGCGCAGACTCATATCGCTCGCTGCACGCGAAACAGCATACGGTGTGCTGGGATTAAATGGCGTATTTTCTCGAATAAAGCCGTCTGTGCTGCCGTATACCTCGGGCGTCGTGACATGGACATATTTCCGCAAAAAATCGCACTGTCGCAGACTGTCATGCAAGCGGACCGCGGAAACCACGTTGGTCATAAACCAGTGATCCGGGTGCTTCCAGCTCTCGCCAACCATGCTTTGTGCCGCGAAGTTAACCACGTATTGCGGTTTTTCGGCGTTAACAATCGACATCAGTTTGTCGAGGTCATGATTTAGGTCGCATTGCTCGAAACGAAACGCTGAGTCCTTGCCAGACCAGCGGTACGGCAGAAAGGCGCGGTGCGCCTCTGCAGAACGGCTGGTGCCAATAACGGCGGCGCCATCACGCAGCAGGAAATCGATAAAACTGGCGCCGGAAAATGAATTACTGCCAATAACCAGGAATTTTTCTTGTGAAGACACCCGTCTACTCCTTGTTCACACGATTCTGGTACAACCACTGCATAATCATGTGGCCCACCACAAGCTGGAGATCCTCGGCGATTTGCATGTCATCAACCGCAAAATGAATGGGCACATTTGAAAGGGTCATAGCCTTTCCGCCGGTAAAGCCAAGAACCGCGTAACTCTTCACGCCCATTTCGTTGGATTGTTCAAGCGCCTTCAATATATTGGGGGAATTGCCGCTACCCGAGAGCGCAATCAGCACATCCCCGGCACGCGCCTGCACGGCAAGCTGCAATGAGAAAATGCTGTCGTAACCTTCATCGTTGGCCAGGCAGGTAATCACCGCAGTATTGGCCGGCAATGCTGTTACCCGCAAACCCGATCCATGCATTTTGGAAATACCATACAAGAAATCGTTGGCCAGATGCACTGCGTTTCCGGCGCTGCCGCCATTGCCACAAATAAAGACCTGCCGCCCGGTACGCCAGCAATCCAACAGCTCTTCGGCCAATCGAGCAACTGGATCCCAGTCGGCATTCTGCAATACCACTTGCAATCGACTGGAATAATCAGCACAGAATAGCGACGTGCCCTTGATGGGCGCGTTCATCTGAACACCTCTTTTTGCATCCACTTGAGATTGTAATTACAGTCTTCGTCCTTGAGTTCACCCGACCTGTATTTTTGAATAACGTCGCTGATAGCGTCGTCTACCGTTTTCCGGGGCTTAAATCCGGTCGCGAGCAACCGATCTGAATTGACCCGATAGGAACGCGGATCATTTGATTCCGTGACAACGATCTCGGCCTCCACCTGTTGCGCAACGCGCTCTGCAATTTCCAGTATGGAAATGTTTTCGAAGCCCGCGTTATAGACGCCCGTGTGCTTTGGATTGTCGAGCATGAAGGTGTAGACGTCGGTAATATCGTCGATATGAATGTTCGGACGCGTTTGGTCGCCGCCAAAAACGGTAATCCGGCGCCTGGTCAACGCCTGCATTGTGAGCATGTTGACCGACACATCGAGGCGCATACGCGGCGAATACCCACAAACCGTGGCGGGCCGAATGATCTGCACGACCATGTCTTCCTTGTACGACAACAGCACGCGCTCCGATACCATCTTGGTCTTGTTGTATTCGGAAATCGGTTTTAACTCAAGGTCCTCTGTAACATCGAGTTCATCCTTAACCCCGTAAACGCTGCCGGAAGATGCGTAAACAAAATGCTTAATGCCCTTGCGCTTTGCTTTGTCGGCAAGCTGCATGGTGGCCAGCGCACTTACCTCCCACGTCAGCTTGGGATCAAGGTCGCCGCACGGATCGTTGGCAATCGAAGACAGGTGAATGATCGCATCCACACCACCGAGATCAATCTCATCAGCGTTACGCACGTCGCCCTTGACTGCGGTGAGCTTGGGGTGCGGCTTAAGCTGGTTACCGAACCACATGATATCGAACGCAACGACCTCATGCCCCTGATTGAGCAGTTTCGGAACAAGCACAGAGCCTTTGTAGCCACAGGCGCCAGTTACAAATATTTTCATTCTGATAGCTTCTCTTGGATGTTAATTGGACACTGCCAATTGCCGTTTGACTCAGAGTCCTTAAATTCAAGCCGGCACCAATTCCACCATGTTGCCGTGGTCTAACCGCATAATTTTATTACAGTTTTGCTTAATTAACGAGGCATCATGAGTTGCCAGGATGAGTATCTTGGCGCTATCAATCATATTTTTCAGGCGATCTTGCGCTTTTTGCGAAAAAGCCGCATCGCCGACGCTCATCCATTCGTCCATTAAGACGATATCTGCAGGAAAACTAGTTGATATGGCGAAGGCAAGCCGCATTGACATGCCGCTGGAGTACGTACGCAAAGGCATGTGGATGTAGTCGCCCAACTCCGAAAACGCACAGATTTCATCGACCAGCGGTTCAATTTCCCTGGGCCTCAGGCCCATGACCGTTGCGCGCAGGAAAATATTCTCGTAGCCGGTGGCCTCGGTATCCATGCCCAGCGTAATACTGAGCATGGTTGCCAGCCGTCCGATTACGTCTATGGTGCCGCTAACCGGCTCGTAGGCGCCGGCGATGGTGCGCAACAGAGTGGACTTGCCAGACCCGTTATGGCCAATGATGCCGACCCTGTCGCCCTCATGAAACTCGAAACTAAGATTGCTGATTGCGCGGACCACCACCCGGTCCGCCGCGTCCTTGGCCAATAGTCCGCCGGTCGCGGTGCGAATCAGGGCACTCTTGAGCGACCTGCTTTTGCCGCCGTAGACAGGAAATTCAACCACGATGTTTTTCGCAATAACGCGGCTCATGGTCAGACCCAATACGCAATTCGTGCGCGAAAACGACTAAAAGCCAGCAGCGTCACTGCATAGCCAACGACGGTAATGAGCGCCACCACACCCCACGACAATGGGCTCGCACTGCTGCCTAGTAGCGGGGTTCTGACGATTTCCAGAAAATGGAACAAGGGATTGATCTGCGCGACCCATTCCAGCGTCCCGAGCGTTCCTACCCGCCACATGACGGGCGTCAGAAAAAATCCCACCTGTACCACGCTGGCAATGATTAGTGGGATATCGCGAAAGCGGGCACAAAGCAAGCCCAGCAGCAACCCCAACCATAAACCGTTGACCGCAATCATGAATACCCCAAGCGGAGCCTGCAGCATGTACCACCCCGGCGTAGGTCGGTAAAACGCCAGCACAACGACAATAATGAGCAAATGGTGGGCAAAAACGATCAGGTTTTTCCAGACCACCCTTAGAATATGGATCGACAGCGGCAACTTGATCTGCTTGATGTACCCCTCGGCAGCAATAAAGGCATTGCTGCACTCGTTTATCAAACTGGCTATTAACGACCAGGTGATAAAGCTCACCGCCAGATAAGGGAAATAAGTCGCGATGTCTTGGCCAAAAAGCTTGCCGTAAAGTGGCCCCATGCCGGCTATCAAGGCGCCTGTACTGATGGTCAGCCAAAACGGGCCCAGAATTGATCGGCGATATCGCTGCCTAATCTCCTGCCAACCCAAAGTGGACCACAGGTGGACGCCGAAAACGCCTTCCTTGAAGTCCCTTAACGCTAACGACAAATTGCTGTGATCGCTACCTTGCACATGCATCCTAGTCTGAGATCAGAATTTTTTGTCAACGGCCTGAGTTTATCACGCTTGCGTCGCTCCTAGGCCCGAGCACTCACGCAAGGACCAGATGCAGGCTCGATTCATTGCGCGCGAATGCCTTTAATCCGCATTCTGCAGCCTTCGGCTATCCGCGTCTGGGGCTCGAAGCGCGTTTCCAGAAAAACCGCAGCATGCTGGACAGATGCCATGCCATGTAGCGAATGTTGCGATGGCTTTGGCGGCGCGCATCATGCAGGGCCATTACGGACGAGATGAGCAGCACGCCGTAGTCTCGCTGGCGCAAACGCCAGCATAGATCTACGTCCTCATAATAAAGAAAGTAGCCTTCGTCAAATCCGCCAACATCCCTGAATACCGCGGTTCGGAACACCATGAACATGCCTGCAATCCAATCCGGATACAGCGGCTCCGTACCCGGAATATACTCCGGGCCAGATGCGCCAAACAACGCTTTCTTGATGATCTGCACTGGCGTTGGAAACTTACGCGCACTGTCCTCAACACCCCCGGTCGGGTTGACTATCAACGGCCCCGTCACGCCGATGGACTTCTCGCGGAGCGACTCAATCAGCGTCGGCAAGGGATCTTGCGCGAACCGAATATCCGGATTCATCACACAAAAATACTCGCCATTCGCCAAAACGTGAGCCGCGTTATGATTCGCGCCGAACCCCTTCGGTTGCGTATTGCTGACAACGCGGATTGGAAACCGAAATGTCGCCACATCGAAAGGTAGTTCCTCGGGGACATTTAGCGTCAAAATGACTTCCACGGGCAGCGTAAAATACGCAACCATGTCGGACAGCAACTGCGCAACCAGCGAGGCCTGTTGGTGACTAACCACTGAAATGCTGACTAGTGTTTGCTGTTCCATTGCACGGCATTGTGCATACATTGGGGCACGGATGCCAGTCCAAGCATGTGACATTGCTTGCCAGAGCCCTGGCGAGAGAGTCACACTTGCGGGACTATGCAAAACACTCGTCCGGTCACAATCTCTGGCGCCACCGGATTTATCGGGAGCGCGCTATCCGCATCGCTGCGGGGTAGGGTACTGCGCCGCGCACTGCGCCTGCCATCGACTGTTGCCCTGCCAGAAGACTTTGTTGTGGGCGACATTGGCCCGAACACGGACTGGCGCGCGGCGCTGGCGGGCGCGGATTGTGTCGTACATCTTGTCGCGCGCACCCACGTGCTGGATCGCGCTTCGGATACGCTTGCGGCATATCGTCACATCAATGTCGAGGCAACACGTAATCTCGCTCTGCAAGCAGTGGCGGCTGGCGTCCGCCGGTTTGTGTTCCTTAGTTCGATCAAGGTCAATGGCGAATCTACTCCAGAACACCCGTATACCGAAACCGATGTCCCGGCGCCGCAAGACGCCTATGGCGTCACAAAACACGAAGCAGAGGTTGTGCTGCGCGATATTGCCGCGCGCTCTTCGATGGAGTTGGTAATCCTCCGCCCACCGTTGGTTTATGGCCCTGGCGTCAAAGGAAATTTTCTTCGCTTGCTGCGACTGATCGACCTCGGCGTTCCACTGCCGGTGGCCTCCGTACGCAACCGCCGCAGCCTGATTCATGTCGCCAACCTCGTTGATGCCATCGTCACCTGCATGGATGAGCCTGCCGCAGCCGGACACGCATGGCTCGCCAGCGATGCGGATATATCGACGCCAGACCTGATCCGCAAACTAGCCGCTGGCATGGGCCGCCCGGCACGGTTACTGCCCTGCCCACCGGCGATGCTTACACTGGCTGCGGCACTGGTCGGCCAAAGTACCACTGTCGCACGTCTCACCGGATCACTACGTGTGGATGCCTCAAACCTGCGCACCATCCTCGGCTGGCACCCACGAATCCCACTGGATCAAGGGCTTATAGATACAGCCCGATGGTATCATCAGACCCAAATCAAGCGCCGGAACTGATCCAAACCCATCGTGTCGCATGCCGTTGTTATTGCCCTGATTGCTTTCCTGGTATCGGCAACAGCCGTCGCCTGGTTGGCGCGCGGTCGCGCGTCGCGATTGGCGCTGGATAAACCCAATGCACGGTCGCTACATGCGGTTCCGGTGCCGCGCACCGGCGGCCTCGGCCTGCTGCTGGGTATTGCCGCATCTTGGTTCATCATCGCACCGAAACTGTCGTGGACTTGGTGGATGGCGTTAGCGCTGGTAATCGTGGTGTCACTGGCTGACGACTTGCGCGGTCTGCACGCCGGCACGCGTTTCGGCGCGCATTTGCTCGCCGCCACCCTCGCCGCCTTCGCGCTGTTGCCAGCGGATACCGCGCCGTGGCTAATTGTGGCAGTCATTCTCGGCATCGGCTGGATGGGCAATCTATACAATTTCATGGACGGCTCCGACGGGCTGGCTGGCGGCATGGCGCTAATCGGCTTCGGCACTTATGCCGCCGCTTCGTACTTCGCTGGTAGCACGCAGTTTGCACTGATGAATCTGGCAATCGCGCTGACTGCAGGAGGGTTTCTGCTTCACAACTTCCATCCCGCACGCATTTTTATGGGCGACGTTGGCGCCATTACGCTGGGGTTTCTGGCGGCGACGCTGGGCCTGATCGGTTGGCTGCAGCATGACTGGACGTGGTGGTTCCCATTTCTCGTATTTTCACCTTTTGTTGTGGATGCCAGCACGACACTCGTCCGGCGCACTGTTGGCAAAGCACGCATTTGGCAAGCGCATCGCGATCACTATTACCAACGGCTGGTGCAATTGGGTTGGGGACATCGCCGCACAGCACTGGCGGAATACGGTCTGATGACATTTTGTGGCGCTGCGGCACTGGCAGGTCTGCGCTGGTCACCTGCGGGACAACTCGCGCTGCTGCTGGCTGTTACGATGCTTTATGTTTTAATCATCGGCCTCATAGAGATCGCTTGGCGGAAACACCAGGCGAAAATAGCGCATGAAGCCTAACTGGCGTACCGCACTGGCTTTTTTGCACGACGCCACGATGTGCGCGATAGCCTGGCTTGGTGCATTTTGGCTGCGATTCAACTTTGAGATTCCCCCAGTCTACGCGGAATTGGCGCTGGAATCTCTGCCATGGGTCATCGCCATTCATGCGGCAATATTTGTTAGCCTTGGGCTGTATCGTGGCATTTGGCGTTTTGCGAGCCTGCCCGATCTCAAGCGGATCATCATCGCGGTAGTCATCGCTGCACTCGCCGTTCCTGCAGTAATGTTGATGCTTCAGTTCACGCCACCACGCTCGGTGTTCGTTATCGGTCCGGTGTTTCTGATCATGGCCATGGGCGGTAGCCGTTTTTTTTATCGCGCGTGGAAAGAACATACCTTCACACCTCAGAATTCGGGAGGACAAACCTCCGTGCTGGTGATGGGCGCCGAAGATGCCGCTGTAAACCTGCTAAAGGAATTCTCGCGGAGCGCGCAGTGGCGCGTCGTAGGTGTTCTGGGGGAAGATCGTTCCCGCCATGGACGCGAGATTCATGGCATCAAAGTTCTTGGCGCGCTTGACGATGTAGGTACGCAGGCCCAATCGCTCGGGGTACGGCACGCCATCATCGCTATGCCGGAAGCCACGCACAACGTGCGCCGGCACGCCGTCGAGTTGGCGCGCGCCGCCGGGCTGCAAGTGCTGACTGTCCCCTCATTCGATGACCTGATGAGCGGCAAGGTCACTGTCTCGCAAATTCGCAACGTCGAGCTGGACGATCTGCTGGGCCGAGACCCCGTGGTGCTCGACACAGCGGGTCTGACAGGCTGGATCGGCAACCACGTGGTATTAGTTACCGGTGCAGGGGGATCAATCGGTTCGGAGCTCTGCCGCCAGATCGCCAAGTACCAGCCGCGCCAGTTGATTCTGCTTGAACTCAATGAATTCGCGCTCTACAACATTGAACAGGAATTTTCCGAACACTTCCCAAGTGTCAGTATCGTGCGCGCCATCGGTGATGTAAAAAACACGGCCCGCGTGGAAGAACTGTTAAATAGTTATCGTCCATCGGTGGTCTTTCATGCCGCAGCGTACAAACACGTGCCGCTGATGGAAACGCAGAATACCTGGCAGGCGGTACTCAATAACGTACTCGGCACGCGCATCCTCGCACAAACCGCCATCGCCAACGGCGTTGAAAAATTTGTGTTCATCTCCACCGACAAGGCGGTCAATCCCACCAACGTCATGGGGGCAAGCAAGCGGCTGGCTGAGATGGTTTGCCAGTCACTACAGCAAGGAAGCGCCACGCAATTCGTCATGGTGCGCTTTGGCAATGTGTTGGGTTCCACCGGTAGCGTGATCCCCAAATTCCGTGAGCAGATCGCCAAGGGCGGTCCGGTGACGGTGACGCACCCGGATATCACGCGCTATTTCATGTCGATACCCGAGGCGGTGCAACTCGTGCTGCAGGCTGGGTTAATGGGCCAAGGCGGCGAAATATTGGTGCTCGACATGGGCGAGCCGGTACGCATTGCGGACCTAGCACGTGAGCTGATCCGCCTGTCCGGCTATACAGAAAACGAGATTCGTATTGCGTTTACCGGATTGCGGCCGGGCGAGAAACTCTATGAAGAGTTGCTCGCTAACGACGAAAACTCGTTGCCTACACCGCACCCCAAGCTGCGCGTGGCGCAAGCACGGCGCGAAGACACCGCTTGGCTAACCGAACTCAGCCACTGGCTGGACACGAACGCCGAAACCAGCGATGCGGCAGTAAAGACTGCGCTGGCGAGCCGCGTGCCGGAATACACACCGCAGAGTACGCATGGCGCTTGAAAGCGTTCAGATGCATGCGCAGCGTGTTTCACGCTGGAGCGCCATCGCACTGGGCGCATCGATTCCGGTATCAACGGCACTCGACAATATCCTGATCGCGATTACCCTCGCGGCGTGGCTGCTATCGGGAGCAGTTCGCGACACTATAAAAATATCGTTTAAAAACAAATACTTAATATTGCCTTCCACACTATTTCTGTTGCTGGCCATCGGCACTGTTTATGGCGATGCGCCGCGGCAGACCGCGCTGTCCACCTTAAGCAAATACGCCGATCTTCTCTACATTCCCATTTTTGTAATGATTTTTCGCGCGCCCGGCGTCCGCACGCACGCGCTGCATGCCTTGGCGTGCGCGCTGGTGAGCATCGTTGTGCTGTCTTACCTGATTCGCTTTGGTTTGCTGCCCAAGCTGCCGTTCATTACCGGCACCATCGATTCGCCTACCGTATTCAAGCTTAAGCTGACGCACAATCTGCTGGTCGCTTTTGGCGCTTTTCTGTTTGTCTGGCTGGGGCATGTTTCCGCCAGTCAGCGCTTGCGCCTCATGTGGTACGGCCTTGCGCTGCTGGCGGCGTTGAACGTTGTGTTCATGGTGCAGGGCGCCACGGGCTACCTGGTGCTGGTGGCGTTGGCGCTGTTACTGGGTTGGCAGTACACCGGGTGGCGCGGCGTCACAGGCATGCTGATTGGCGTAACAATAGTGCTGACGGCCAGCCTGTTCGTTGCCAATCCATTTCATGATCGCGTGGTTAGAATTGTACAAGAAATACGCGACTGGAACCCCGCCGGGCGCACTGTCACGTCCACCGGATTACGCCTGGAGTTCTACCAAAACTCGCTTGCCATTGTTGCGGATCACCCGCTAACCGGCGTCGGCACCGGTGGTTTCCCCGCTGCTTATGCACAGCAGGTGCAAGGCACCAACAAAGTAAAAACGCACAATCCGCACAACGAGTTTCTGCATTTGGCGACACAGGTCGGCGTGCTCGGCGTGATATTGCTCATCGCGATCTTCGTGACGCAGTGGCGACTCGCATCCTCTCTGCCATCTCCGATGGATCGGGCGCTCGCGCATGGATTGGTGTTGAGCATGGTTATCGGCTGCATGTTCAACTCACTGCTGCTCGACCATACCGAAGGGCTGTTTTACGCCTGGTTAACCGGCTTACTCTACGGCAGCTTAGAATACGGCCCGCACAATAAATCTCCGATACCCGCATAATGCTTTCAGTTTCCATCACCACCTTCAACGGCGAGCCTTTGGTGCGCCGCTGCGTCGAGTCTGTCGCATGGGCTGGTGAAATCATCGTCGTTGATTCCGGCAGTACCGATCGCACGCGCGAGATATGCACCGAACTCGGTGCCAACGTCACGCAGACGCCGGATTTTCCGGGCTATGGTCAACAAAAGAATCGTGCGCTGGACCGCACGACAGGCGACTGGGTGCTGGCGCTGGATCACGATGAGTGGGTGTCTCCAGCATTGCGCGCGGAAATCGAAGCCACGATCAAGCATCCCGGCGATGCCGTTGCGTTCACCATGCCGCGACTTTCCAATTTTTGCGGCCGCGACATGTGCCATGCGGGCTGGTGGCCCGACCCGGTGACGCGGCTGTTTCGCAAAGGGGCGGCGCGATTTTCCGAAGACCATTTGCACGACCGCATACTCGTCAACGGCAGAATCGGCAAGCTCAAGCATCCGCTGCGGCACGAACCGATGCCGACGCTGGAGCACGTCATCAACAAAATGAACGGCTATTCCTCGTCGGGTGCGAAATTTAATTTCGCCAATGGCAAACGCGCGTCGCTGGGCAAAGCTATCTTTCATGGCGGCTGGGCGTTTGTGCGTACCTACCTGCTGCAAGCCGGGTTCCTCGACGGACGCGAAGGCTTTATGCTTTCCGTCTCCAATGCCGAAGGCACCTACTACCGCTATTTGAAGTTGATGATGCTTGGAGACAAACCCCGGTGAAAACCGCGGTCATCGTCACCACCTACAATCGCCCGGACGCTCTTGCAGCGGTGCTTGACGGGTACTTTGACCAGACCGATGGTGATTTCGAGCTGCTGGTCGCCGACGACGGCTCCAAAGATGACACGCGTGCGCTCGTCGAAAGCCACGCCTCGCGTGCGCCGTTCCCGCTGCATCATGTGTGGCAGGAAGACCTCGGCTTTCGGCCCGGCGCGGCGCGCAATCGCGCAGCCGCGCGCACGCAGGCTGACTACCTGATATTCGTTGATGGTGACTGCATCCCCGCGCGGGATTTTGTGCGCCGGCACAAGATGCTGGCGGAAAAAAACTGTTTTCTGTCCGGTAATCGGATGCTGCTATCCGAATCGTTCACGCAACAGGTTCTCAGCGACCCGTTTGCGCTGCCGCTCCACCGCTGGCCCGCCGTGCACTGGTTACGGGCGTGGGTCATGCGTGACGTGAATCGCCTGTTACCGTTGCTCATGCTGCCGGATGCCGCGTTTCGCAAACGCGCGCCGCAACAATGGCAGGGCGTAAAAACCTGCAACCTGTCGTTGTGGCGTGCCGACTTCATGCGTGTGAACGGCTTTGATGAGTGTTACTCCGGCTGGGGTTTGGAAGACAGTGATCTCGCCATCCGTCTGCTCCACGCCGGCGTCCACCACAAAAGCGCACGCTTCGCGACGCCGGTATTTCACCTGTGGCACCGTGAGAATGGCCGCGGCCGGCTGCCCGAAAATCAGAAACGACTTGATGATCTCATCGCGTCCAACCGCATCGAAGCACGCACGGGCGTGAAGCAATACGCATGAATCTGCCGCCGCGCCGCGTGCTGGTGATCGTCACGCGCCGTATAGGCGATGTGTTGCTGGCAACGCCGGTGTTCCGCTCGCTAAAGCGTGCGTGGCCCGATGCCCTCATCGACGCGTTGGTATTTGACGGCACAGCGGGCGTGTTAGCCGCCAACCCCGACGTGAACCACATACGCACCATTCCCGAGCGGCCTGGCCTGTTGCAACATATTGTTTTTATTGCAAATTTATTCCGGCGCTATGATCTCGCCGTATCACTGGTGGCGGGCGACCGGCCGACCCTGTACGCGTACTTCGCAGGCTGCAAACGCGTTGGGCTGCTACTGCCGACAAAAAAAGAGCGTTGGAAGCGGCGCTTGCTGCATCAGTGGGTCCCCTATGACCTCGCAGAGAAGCACACGGTGCTCACGCATTTGTCGTTGCTTGAGCCGTTAGGCGTTCCCGCTGTTGCTGAGGTCAGTGTTGCGTGGCGCAGTGCGGATGAACGCCGCGTTGCGTTAAAACTGGCGCCGCTGAACACAGCGAACCCAATGTACCAAGGGCGCTACGTCGTCTTGCATCTGTATCCGAAATTCAACTACAAAATGTGGAGCGACGCGGGCTGGCTGGCGCTCGCGCGCTGGCTTGCCGCGCAGGGACTGCCTATCGTGCTAACGGGCAGCCATGACCCGGCCGAAATCACCTATGTCAATCGGCTCGCGGCCCAGATGGCGTCCCCACTGAACCTCGCGGGCCAGCTAACGCTTGCCGAATCCGCTTGCGTGATCTCACAGGCCCTCGCCTATGTGGGCCCCGATACCGCGCTCACACACATGGCAGCGGCACTTGGCGTGCCCACGGTCGCTTTGTTTGGTCCGACCGATCCACTGAAATGGGGCCCGTGGCCCAAGGGATTCAGCGGTGACCCTGCACCGTGGCGGCGATTGGGCGACCAAGTCGCCCGACGCGTCAGTCTGGTGCAGGGCAACGCAGCTTGCGTTCCATGTAACAATGAAGGATGCGAACGCCATATCAACAGCTTTAGCGACTGCCTGCTCGCACTGCCGGCCACGCGCGTCATCCATGCGTTGCGACACATCGCGGATATCCAATAAAAGCAAGAAAGTAATCATGACAACCCCTACGCGTATCACGCCATACATCGATTCATGCCCCATCGGTTGCGGCGCATCACTGGTTACTACCGAATTACGCTTGCCCGAAGGACCGCTACGCCGCTGCACCAATTGCGGCCAGTTACTCAGCGCCGCCAGCGAATCGCGTTACTGGGAAACCATGGCGTCCTTCAATGCGTCGGGATTTAACCAGCCCGCGCCGCACGAGACGGAACGCCGGCGTAAAGTCGCCGGTCGCCGCTTAAAGTCGATCACACGTTTGCTGGGTAAGAAGCCTGCCGATAGTCGCCTGGTCGATGTTGGCTGTTCGCGCGGACAGTTCGTGGATTTCGCGGCACAAGCAGGCTTCGCCGCCGAAGGGGTGGAGCCTGCGAAGCATATCGCCGCCACCGCACGCGAGTCCGGGCTGAATGTACACACCGGACTGCTTGAAGATCAACATTATCCTGATGCGGTTTTTGATGTGGCGACACTATTCGAAGTCGTGGAGCACTTGCGCGAACCGCTACCCTTGTTGCAGGAATGCCGGCGCATACTCAAACCAGGTGGTGTTCTGGTCATCAGCACGGGAAACGTCGCGAGCTGGACCGTAGGCGCAATGGGCGATCGTTGGGATTATTTTCACATTGAAAAAGATGGCGGCCACATCAGTTTTTTTAATCCGAAATCTATCGCCATACTTGCGACGGTTTGCGGATTCAATATCGAACGCATCGAGACTTCGCGTGTAAAGTTCCACGAGAAGGGCGACATTTCGCCAGCGCTGTACACGGCGGGGAAATTCGCCGCTGAACTGCTCAATATGCCCGCGCGCCTCGCCGGACGCGGGCATGACATGCTGGCGTATCTGCGCCGCCGTTAAGATTACCAACCATGACCAAAGCGCGCGGCGCGCGTAACGCCCGATCACGCCACGGTCACTCCATCACGTTAGCGCGGTACCGGCGCATCGCAGGCCGCACCACGGCAATGCAGAACCAACACGTTGTTGCCGAGCGGGTACTGTGCGACGACCTTCCCCAGTTTCTCGTCTGCGGTATTGGACACCGCGAACCCGTTATCCCACTGCGGCGGCGCGAACGTCAACACCGGTCGCGGCAGCCGCTGAATGTTCATGTACGCTGTAACCGATAGACCGGCCGCGCTGACGTCATGGGTATACAAGGCAAACCCGGCGGTTCGCTGCAACACCTGTTGCGCGACTTGCGCATAGTTTTCTCCGCGCACACGATGCTGATAGTACGGAAAAAGCACCGTGGCGAGAATAATCTTCAGTCCCACCGCCACCCATAGCCAGCGCCACGCCACGCGGCGAGCCGATTCCCCTTGTCGCGCAACACAAACCGCGAACGCCAGCGCCACCAGCGGCAAAATCGGCAGCAGGTAACGAAAGTGGCTTTGCGGCGCGAGCCAGAAAGGAATGAACGCGATTGCGGCAATGGTCAACGCCGTCCGTGCGCCGCGATCACCAAGCAGATCGCTAATACTTTTGCGCCGCCACAACCACCACCCCACCAGAAACGACAACGGCGCCAGACGCACCACACTTTCCAGCGGATACGCCAGCAGCTTCCATAAATACAAACCCGCGCCCTGCGGCACCAACTTGTCGCCGATTTCGGTCGCCATACGGCCGCCCTGCGCTTGATCGCCTATCATCCAGTAGAACCACACATAAGGAAGACACAGCGTCGCCACGGCCAACATCAACGGCGCCGGCTTAAGCAGAAATTGTCGCGGTTCGCGTTGCAGCAGAAACACCAGCACGGCAGCGCCCACAAACACGTACGCAATAATGCCCTTGGTTAAAAACGCAAACGAGGCCAACACCAGCGTGCCGACCAGCCAGAGCGCTCGTTGGGTATGCACCGCCATCCATAACGCGGCAATGGCGCCAAAAGCCAGCATGCCCAGCAACGGATCGCGGTAGCCCAGCCAACCGCGATACAGCAACACATCGGCAAAGGTGACGCAGATCACGGCGGCCATCGCAGCCAATGCCGTGTCGCGGTACAACCGGTAGGCCAACCCGGCAACCATCAAACCACTCACCGCGACCGCGCTGACCATGACCGCGCGCGCCACCCCCGGCGCATGCTGCCAGCCCACGGCACTGGCAACGGGAATAATCAGCCAGTTGGCAAACACACCGTGCCGCGCGTCACCGCCGTAAAACCACAAGCGCAACCAGTCGCCGCGCTGCCACATCTCCAGCGACGAGTTAAGCAGAATGCCTTCCTCACCCACCAGGTAATACCCGAACGTCGGCACGAAGCTGCCGATAGCCACGGCGTAGAGCAGCCACCACTGTCGCGCCGAAGGGTTGCTCGCGGCATTGGTCATGCGCCCTCCTGCGGATAAATGCCTGCGCGAACCCGGCCTGCCTCAACGTCGGCAAAAAACCGGCGCAGCACGCGCGCATTGCATTCAGGATACGCGTGATGCTCGTCGGAAAACTCCATCGGTTCACAGCCAAATCGCTCGGCGGCGCCTGCGTCGATGATCGTCACCTGACTTTGTGTCGCCCATGCGGCAAGGTCTGATTTTGTGCGCTCAAGGCACGCTTTCCAACGTGGCGATTTTTGCATTTCCTGTTCCAGGCCCGGCGCGAGGGGCGGCAACAAAAACACCATGCGTCCGCCCCGGTCAGCAAAGCGCCGCGCGGTTTCGCCGAGCTGTTTCAAATAGTCGGGATTGGGCGCGCCGCCATTGGTACACAGGTGTTTGGTGTATTTTGAACTAGGCGCCGCCGCCGCCATCGCCAGCGTTTTCGCCAATGCCGGCGTCAATCGCCGGTCATTGGCAAACGTCCAACTGCCATCGTAGCGGTAACCTCTGCACAAGCCGCGATTGATGACATCGAAGTCACGAGCGAGGGAGCCGTCGGCGCAACGGTACTGCGCGCCACCCAGATCAAAAAAAGCGCTGCGCAGATGGTTCAAGGGTTCGGCACTCTTGAGGGCGGCGACGGTAATCGCACCAAGATTCGCCACGCGCGGCCACGACAGCGCATCCTCGACGCGCTTGTGCAGCGGCACAGTGTTTGTCGTATAGGCGCGATCAACCGCAGCGGGCGAGAGGTCAACCTCAGCCACACCACCAGGCAGATACACCATGCCCACCGACCAATCCAGGCCGACGAGTATCCAGCGTATGCGATCCGACAGATGCTGTTCGATGTACTGCGCCTCGCCGGCGATGCCCGCCGTGGAATTGCCGGTCACGGTGAAATTATAGACGCGTAAATCCGGCGGAAACATGCTCTGTGTGATGCCCATCAACGCTGAGGATCCCAGCACCATCGCATTGATATCCGGCAAGCGGTCCGCCAGACGCAACACTTTAAACGGACGCGTATTACCTACCGGCGGCGCATAGGTGACGCCCCGCGTTGCCTGTTGCCACGACGACGCCTCGCGCGTGGATTGCACGTTACCGAGGCCGCGATCCCCCAATTGAAGATTCAACGCGAGCACTACCGCCAGCGCCAGACTCAAGGTAGCGAGCAGTGCGCTCACATAGCGGCGCATCGGCAGCGTTGCGGGATTCGCGTCAGTCATCAAAACTGAAAATACAAAAATTCCGACTGGCGATGCAGATTCACCATCGCGGCAAATGCCAGTGCCGCCGTGAGCGCCGCCACCGTAACGCTAGGCCGCCACGCCAACAATCGCGCCGGTTTCATCTCGCGCGGCAGCAGCAGCGCCGGATTAAACCGCGCCATGATCTGTTGCGTGTTCGGCGCAAACCACGCAATCGCCAACAGAATAACAATCCAATTTACCAGCCCCGCTGTCACCAATCCGCGTGCATCGCTGAACGCCACACCACCTGCGGATAGCCATTGCCCGAGAGCACCCCATTTCGCCAACCACTGATCCGGCAAAGCGAACCCATTCAAGCCAACCATCCCGGCAACCATCTGCAAGGCATGCGGCACGGAGTCCGCTCGAAAAAATGCCAACCCCACCAGCCACGCGGCAAACGTCAACAGCACCGCCGCCGCCGTGCCCACGCGCGTCGGATGCTTGCGATCCTGCCCCAACCGTTTGCGCAACATGCGCCACCATTGGTTCACGCAAAGGTATACCCCGTGGAGAATGCCAAACACCACGTAGGTCCAGCCTGCGCCATGCCACAACCCGCACAGAAACATCGTCATCATCACGCTCGAATAGCGCCGCCACGCGCTCTTGCGTTGCCCGCCCAGCGGCACAAACACGTAATCGCGCAGAAACCGCGATAGCGTCATGTGCCAGCGATTCCACAACTCCGCGATGTTGGCTGCCTTGTACGGCGAATGAAAATTAAGCGGCAACTGCACGCCAAACAGGCGCGACAGCCCTATCGCCATGTCGGAGTAGCCTGAGAAATCGAAATA
>JAYVQD010000204.1:0-2106 GCA_043777275.1 Nitrosomonadales bacterium | reverse complement strand
TCGGGCCTTTGACAGCCTGGATGCACTCGAAAACCAACTCGTTGAGGCGCTACACCCATTGGAAAACAGCGACGAACGGGTGAAATCCATCTGCAATTTGGAATGGATAATTAAAGCAATTTCTAATGCGAATTATAATAATAGTGTCCTGAGTCGTCAGTGTCGTGCGCACAGCGCACGCTACGATCCACGATTGGCGAGGTTCTCACTCAAGGCCGAATCCTCCTTTCGCCAGCGAAACGGCAACCGCCCCGACGGTTGCCGTTTTATTGGTAAGATAAGTCATGGCTGCACCGTTGATACCATTGATACGATTGGCCCGCGACTGCGATGCGCATTGCATCGCGGTGATGTCGCGCTGCCTGATTGAACTGGGCTTGCGCGGCTGGAGTTGGGACCCGAGCCGCGTCAGGCGTGCGCTGCGGCATCGCGAATGCTGCGTCGTCGTCGCGCCGATCGGCGAGCGCGTCGAAGGGTTCGCCATTGCCGAATTCGGCGACACGCGCCTGCATCTGAGTCTGCTGGCGGTGAGTGCAACGCACCAGCGTCACGGCATCGGGCGCGCGCTCGTGGCATGGCTCGAGAAATCCGCACTGACTGCGGGCATCACCGAAGTTCAACTCGAACTGCGCGCCAACAACGCGAGCGCGAAATTTTTCTATCAGACGCTGGGCTACGAATTTGTGCAGACGGTTCCCGGCTACTACGGTGGCGTTGAAACCGCATTCAGGATGCGAAAACAAATAGGGGCTGTCACGGCGGGACACATGAAGATATAAATATCGTTTAAAAACAAATACTTACATAAAAATAACATTACCCTCTATGCAGGGCGCACACATGCCCGCGCTCAAAAATTTCACCCAACGTGGCGCGACTACCCGCCTGCCTCGCGCGCACCGCGTACCGGCCCGTGGTGCTGCCGGTCAACTTGATGCCCGGTGCAAACACTGGCTGTGTCGGCAGATCCAAACCCTTGAATCCCGGCATCGTTGATCTGCTGCGGCCGTGGCCGCAGCGCCTGCTGACTATCGTGCCGCTGGCTGCGCTGGCGATGGCGCCGTGGGTAGGGTACCGGAAGGTGGCGGCGTTGAAGCGCCCGCGCGCTTTGAGGCCATCGCAGCTCTGATACGCGGCAAAGCGGCGCGCGTGGCTTGCGCCGCCGCCCCGATCACGCGCGCGCGGTAAGTGCCGGAGCTGCCCGCGTAGTAACCGAGATCAGGATGAATCATCACATCGGCCAATGCCGCTTCGGCGTCGATGCGCCGGCGCCGTTCACGGTCGCGCCGCAGCCATTCATCGGGCGCTTCTTTCGGCGCGTTGTCGGTGCGCGCCGAAATATCCACCGCGATCACCACGGCAGCACCCAGCGTGCGCGCGGCGCGCACCGGCACCGGGCTCGCCACATCCCCATCGACGTAGGTCACCCCGCCAATATGCAAGGCGTAGAACCGTCCCGGTACCGCACTGGAGGCGCGCACGGCAACGCCGGTGTCGCCGTGGTTGAATATCTGCATCACGCCATCGTGCTGCCGGGTTGCCACCACGGCAAAGCGCATGCCCAACGACTCCAACGGGCGATTCCCCACGTGCGCATTGACGAAATCTTCCAGCTTCTGGCCGCGCACCTGCCCCCAATGCAGCCACGACAGATCGCGCAGTTCCGCCAGATCGAGCGTCATCGCAAGCTGCTCAACCTCCGCTGCGGGCATGCCGCTCGCGTAGAGCGCGCCGATGATCGAGCCGATGCTCACGCCCACGATCAAATCCGGCTTGATGCCCTCGGCCTCCAGCACGCGCAACACTCCCGCATGCGCGAAGCCGCGCCGACCGCCGCTGCCCAGCACCAGCGCCACCGGCGGGCGGCCACCGGCTTCCACCCGCGGCGCGACGTAACGCGGCGGGTTAGGTCCTTCGTATTCGTACTGCGCGGCATGGCCCGCACCGCACACCACCAGAACCATGAGAACCAGGGGAACCATCAGTCCGAGGACGCGACTCCCAAGCATGTGAGCGGAGCTCCGATTTAGTGGACGGGCAAGTCATCTGAATTATGCCGCAGATTGTTGCCTGCCGGCGTAATACTGGTTGGCGAAATCAGCAGGT
>JAYVQD010000203.1:0-2108 GCA_043777275.1 Nitrosomonadales bacterium | reverse complement strand
GGGTTGCCCATTACCTGCGACGTCGGCATTCACCACCTTTTGCTAACGGATCGTGATATTGGTTATTTCGATTCGCAGTATCGGTTCGCGCCACCACTGCGCAGCCCTCTGGATCGCGATGCGCTCTCGCGTGGTGTGACAGACGATACTATCGATGCGATTTGTTCGGATCACACACCGCATGATGATGACGCCAAGAATGTTCCTTTCGGCGAGGCTCTGCCAGGTTCAACGGGCCTCGAGTTATTGCTACCGTTAACGCTTAAATGGGCGGAGCAAGCCAAAGTAGCGATACCGTTTGCGCTGAGAAAAATCAGTGGGGATCCCGCACGTTTGCTCGGCCTCGCCGCAGGCTCATTTGCTGTCGGGCAGCCGGCCGACATTTGCATCTTCGACCCCAAGGCGTTCTGGGCGGTGACTGCACAAACGCTTCGCAGCCAGGGAAAGAATTCGCCATATCTCAGGCGCGAGTTAGAGGGCCGCGTTACACACACGATGGTAGATGGGAAGCTGGTTTTCCAGTCGTAGGGCGACACTAGCCGCGCGCGCGTTTTATAATGTGCTTCCTGTGTTGAACCTTTCCGCGTCATCTGTCACCGTAAAGCCATGAGCCCATGAATCCTCTCCTCGATTTTTCCGCACTGCCGCGTTTTTCCGCCATTACGCCTGCACACGTCAAACCGGCCATTGAGCAATTGATTGCTGAAGCGCGCGCGACCGTGGAATACGTCGCCACTTCCGTCGTGCCGCCAACATGGGAAAATTTTGTAACGCCGCTCGATGACGCGACTGAGCGGCTGTCACGCGCATGGGGTGTGGTCGGGCACATGAACGCGGTCGTTAATTCACCCGAACTGCGTGATATTTATAACGGTATGTTGCCGACGCTGACTGCATTCTGGACAGCGCTCTCGCAGGATGAGCGACTGTTTGCCAAATACCAGCAAATAAGCGCTTCTTCTGATACTTTTGCCGCAGTTACCCTGAGCACCGCGCAGAAAAAAGCGCTTGAAAATGAATTGCGCGATTTTCGCTTGGGCGGCGCAGAGCTGCTTCCAGATAAAAAGGCGCGTTACAAGGCGATACAGGAAGAACTTTCGACCTTGATGTCGACGTTTAACGATAACGTTCTCGACGCCACCAATGCCTTCGCGTATTTTGTGGAAAGCGAATCAGAACTCTCAGGCTTACCTGCCGACGTAAAGGCGGTCGCGCGCGAGGCAGCTGTCAAAGATGGTATGCCTGGCTGGAAGCTCACCTTGCATCAGCCATGTTATGGGCCGGTGATGCAATACGCCGGATTTCGCCCTTTGCGGGAACGCTTGTATCGCGCCTATGTCACACGCGCATCGTCGCTTGGTGCCAACCCAAAATTTAATAACAGCGATGTGATTGCACGGATACTGCAACTTCGGACAGAGATGGCATTGATATTGGGCTACAAAAATTACGTGGAAGTTTCGCTCGCCACCAAAATGGCCGAAACCCCGGCAGAGGTCATTGCCTTTATCGAAGACATGGTCAAAAAATCCAAGCCTTTTGCAGAGCAGGATTGGAATGAACTGACCGGTTTCGCGCAACGCAAGCTTAACTTGGCGGAAGTGGAAGCGTGGGATGTGGCTTACGCTTCAGAAAAACTGCGCGAGCAGCGTTATGCGTTTTCGGACAACGATGTAAAGCAATATTTTCCGGAACCAGTAGTTCTGGCGGGGTTGTTTCGCGTTATCGAAACGCTCTATGGATTGACGGTGAAAGCAGCACATGCCGAAACCTGGCACAAGGAAGCGCGTTTTTTTGATCTCATGAATCAGTCTGGCCAATTACTCGGTCAGTTTTATCTTGATCTTTACGCGCGCGATGCCAAGCGCGGTGGCGCGTGGATGGATGACGCGATTAATCGCCGTCGCAAAAATAACCTTGTTCAACACCCGGTCGCATACCTCAACTGCAATTTTGCGGCCCCTGTCGGCGACAAACCTGCACTGTTCACACATGATGAAGTCATCACGCTGTTCCACGAGTTCGGTCACGGTTTGCATCAACTGCTGACCGAGGTTGATGAGCTTTCCGTGTCAGGTATCAACGGCGTGGAGTGGGATGCGGTGGAA
>JAYVQD010000202.1:0-8165 GCA_043777275.1 Nitrosomonadales bacterium | reverse complement strand
TTTGCCGACGGTGCAGACGTGCGCACGATTGAAAACTCGCCTCATAACGTAAATGAGGGCAAACTCGATGTGGTGCAGGAAGCGTTTATCGAATGCGGCGCGTTTCAGTGCGGCTACTGCACACCGGGTTTTATTTTGATGACGCGGCAATTGCTCGCCGAACATCCTGATCCGTCGGACGACGACATCCGCCATTACCTGTCGGGCAATTTGTGTCGTTGCGCGGCGTATCCTGAAATCATCAAGGCGGTGAAGCTGGCCGCGACCAAACGTCAATGAAGCCTTCCGGTAATCCGCTAGACCTGCGCGCATGGCTCGACACCGCGCGCACGCTCGGTGAGTTAAAGGACGTGCGTGGCGCGGACTGGAATCTCGAACTCGGCGCGATCAGCGAACTCAACGTCAAGATCGATGCCGCGCCGGCGCTGTTGTTTGACGACATCAAAGATTACCCGAAAGGGTTTCGCGTGCTGACGTGCAGCACGGCGAGTCCGGCGCGCTTGTCGAGCTTGTTGCGTCTGGGTGAAATCAAAACCCATGCGGCGTTGGTGCATCAATTGCGCGGCCTGCCCAAAGGCTGGCAGGCGGAAGCGCCCAGGTTCGAGCCGGTGATCGTCGAAAAAGGCCCGGTGTTCGAGAACATTCAGTCGGGTGACGCCGTTGATCTGAACACCTTTCCCGCACCGCTGTGGCACGAGAAAGATGGCGGGCGTTACATCGGTACCGGCTGCATGGTGGTGACGCGCGACCTTGAAAGCGATAGCGATTGGGTGAATGTCGGCACCTATCGCGTGCAAATGCACGACCGCAACACCGTCGGCCTCGATATGATTCCCGGCAAGCACGGCGCGCAGCAGTACGAAAAACACATGAAGGCGGGCAAGCCGTTTCCGGTGGCGATTGTGTGCGGCGCGGATCCGCTGGGCTATCTGATATCCGGCATCGAAGTGCCGTACGGCATGTGCGAATACAACTACATCGGCGCCATCCTCGGCGAGCCGGTGTCGGTGGTGCGCGGCGAAGTCACCGGGCTGCCGTTCCCGAGCGGCGCGGAAATCGTGCTCGAAGGTTGGGCGCATCCGGGTGACGAACGCATTGAAGGCCCGTTTGGCGAATTCCACGGTTACTATCCGGGCAAGGCAGCGACCGCGCCCGCAGTGAAGATCGAAAAAATTTATTTCAGAAACAATCCGATTATTGTCGGCAGCCCGCCCGCGAAGCCGCCGAATGATTATTCGTATTCCAAAGCGGTGATGCGCTCGGCGCTGCTGCTGGATGCGTTGGCGGCGGCAGGTGTGCCCGATGTGGCGAACGTGTGGGCGCACGAAATCGGCGGCGCGCGCATGTTCAACGTAGTGGCGATCAAACAGCGTTACGCGGGTCATGCGCGGCAGGCCGGGCACATCCTCAGCCAGTGCGGCGTCGGCGCCTACATGTCGCGCTACTCGGTGGTGGTGGATGAAGATATTGATCCGTCGAATTTGCAGGAAGTGATGTGGGCGGTGGCTACACGCACCGACCCGGAAATCGATATCGACATCATCAAGCGCGGTATGGGGTCGAAGAATGATCCGATGTCGATTGCCTATCGCTATGATGCGCCGTTGACTTCTAAAGCTGTGATTGACGCTTGCCGACCGTATGATTTTTTGAAGACATTCCCGGACGTGGCGGAGGCGAGCAAGGCATTGCAGGAAAAAGTGCGGGTTAAGTGGAAAGATTTGTTCAAATAGAAGGTAGGGAGGGTCATGAAAATAAAGCTGATAGGTGCGTTGCTGGCAAGCATGTGGGCTGTTACGGCGCAAGCCCAGGACCCTTCGACAGGCTCAGGACAGGCTTACCCCACCAAATCCATTCGCGTGCTGGTGTCCTTCGCCCCCGGCGGGGTGGTGGATACGTCGACGCGCATTGTCACCAGCAAAATTACCGAAGCGGTGGGCTGGCATTTCGTGGTGGATAACCGGCCGGGGGCCAATGGTTTTATCGGCGCGGCGGCAGCAGCGAAAGCGAATCCGGATGGCTACACCCTGCTGTCGGCGCACACGGGTGAGTTCGCGGTGAACCCGGTGATGTTCAAGACCATGCCTTACAATGAGAAAACGTTTTTGCCGGTGATTATGCTGAGCGATGCGCCGATGCTGATCGTGGTGAACATCCAGTCGCCGATCAACAGCATCAAGGATTTGATCGCGGCGGCGCGCGCCAAGCCCGGTTCGATCACCTTCGGCTCGCCCGGCACGGGGTCGGTGAACCACATGGCGAGCGAATGGCTGGCGGCGGCGGCAGGCGTGAAAATGACGCATGTGCCGTATAAAGGCGGCGCGCCGGCGGTGGTGGCGGTGGCGACCAATGATGTGACGTTCACGGTGGCGGGCATGCCGGGCGTGTCGCCGCATTTGCAGGGCAAGCGCGTCAAGGTGCTGGGCATCACCACCGCCAAACGTTCGCCGCTGGTGCCCGACTATGCGACCGCGCAGGAAATGGGCGTGCCCGGTGTTGATGCGTCGATCTGGGTGGGCTTTTTTGTGCCTAGGGGTACACCGGAAGCGATTATCAACAAGCTCTACACCACGTCAGCGGATGTGTTGAAGCGTCCTGAAGTCAAAGAGCGCCTCGCCGTGGTGGGCGGTGCCGAGGCCGTCGCTACCGCCGGTGCGGCGTTTAACACGCGTATCAATAGCGATATCGAACGCTACAAAAAAGTGGCGCAGCAAGTCGGCATCAAACCCGAATAAACAGGGAGCGGCGATGAAGCGGATTATGGTATTGATGGGATGGTGCCTGGCGGGATGTTGGGGTGCTGCCAGTGCGCAGGACGCGCCCGCAGGCGATGCGGCGCGCGGTTTCAAGGCTTACACGCACCACCTGTGCGATACCTGCCACGGCAGCGTGGGGCAGGGCGGCGAGCGCGGCGCGGGGCCGAAAATCGCGCCGGGCGTGTGGCCCTACCCGGCGTTCGCGCAACAGACGCGCAAGCCGCGCCAGGTGATGATTCCCTATTCAGAAAAGACGCTGCCCGAGAAGGATCTGGTGGACATCCACGCGTATTTGCGCACGATCAAAAATCCGCCTGCGGCGAAGGATGTGCCGCTGTTGAAGGACTTTTGATGCAATTGTAGAGTTGAGCGTTGGGAGTTGGGAGTAACCCCGCGCTTGCTGCGGTGTTGAAGTTCACACTGAACTCCCAACTCTTAACTCTCGACCCGCGCATTACCGACCCTGACATACCGCATCCACCAGCGCGGGCTGACCTTTCTTCACCACCGCGATCGCGCGCTGTAACGCCGGGCCAAGTTTGGCCGGATCGGTGATCGGGCCTTCCGCCCACACGCCCATGCTCTGCGCGAGCTTGGCGAAATCGATGTCGGGATTGGTGATTTCGGTGCCGATGCGCGCGTTGGCTTGCGAGCGGTTGTGTTGTGCCGCCATGCGCGCAACGTGCATGATCTCCTGGTGATAGCAACGGTTGTTGTGCATCACGATCAGCATGGGGATTTTATGATGCGCCGCCGTCCACAGCGAACCGGGCGCGTACATCGCATCGCCGTCGGGCTGGAAATTCACCGATAGAATGCCGCGGTCGCGATTGGCGAGCGCCGCGCCCACCGAGGCTGCCATGTAATAACCCTGGCCTTGTCCACCGGAGCCGCCGAGCATCTGGTGATACTCATTCACCGGCCACAAGCGGCGCGCCCAGGCGATACGGTCGCTGGTCACCAGCGACCATTTTTCATTCTTGATGACCTGCCAGGTTTCCGCCGCCAGCCGCGCAGTGGATATGGGTGACGCATCCCAGCCCAGCGTCGCGGCCTCCTTGTCGCGCGCACGCATGTCTTTGTGCATTTTGCCGTACGTGGCGCGGCGTTGCGCAACGGCGGCGGCGTTGGGGCCGGCGCGCTTGATGGCTTCGATCAAATCGGGCAGCGTCGCCTGCACGTCGCCGCCGATGGGTAACTCCACCGCCTGATGGCGCTGGAAATCCTGGAAGTTCGATTTCAGATACACCTCGCGCATGCCGATGGTAATCACCTTGGCATCGGGCTTGATAACGCTGCGATAGGTTTTGTACGGATCGGCGAACGAATTCAGATTGCCCCACGGATCGCCCACCTCCAGCAGCAGAATCACATCCGCGTCGCGCAATAACGTTTGCCGCAGAAACGAGCAATCGAGATCGTGCGTGTTGGGGAAATTCATGCGCTGGCCGTTGTCGATGACCGCAGCGCCTATCGACTCGGCGAGTTCCACCATCAGCTTCACGCCCTCCTGCGAGCGCACCGCGCGGTCGGCCACGATCACCGGCCTCTGCGCGGCAACCAGCATGCGCGCCGCCTCGGCGAGCGCGCTGGTGTTGCCCTGCGGATGCACAATGCGCGCCATTTTCGGAATGCGCAGCGCGCCGGCGGCGTGATGGTTGTCTTCTTCCTGAATATCCATGTCGGTGGTAATCATCACCGGCGCGAATGGCGCGGTCAGCGCGAACTGACAGCCGCGCACGGTTGATTCCGCAAAGCTCTGCAACGAAATCGGCTGGTCGTCCCACTTGATGTAATCGCGCACCAGATTACCCGGATCCTGCACGCTGTGATTCCACTCCACACCGGGCCGGCGCGTGTCGGAGCGCAGCCCGTTGCCGGCAAAAATCATCATCGGCGCACGGTCGCACCACGCGTTGTAAATCGCCATCGTCGCGTGCTGTAAACCCACCGTACCGTGCAGCATCACCCCCATCAACTCGCCGGTGGCCTTGCCGTAACCGTGCGCCATGCCGGCGGCGGTTTCTTCGTGCAGGCAGGTGAGGATTTCCGGATTCTTGTTGCCCAGATAATTGATGATTGATTCCTGCAAGCTGCGAAAACCGGCAGCGGGATTGATCGCCAGATACTTGATGCCGGTGGCTTTAATCACATCGGCCATGAAATCCGAACCGGGATTGGTGATGAAGGTTTCGCTGGGCAGTTTGTTGGCTGCGGGCTTCGCAGTGGCTTCGGCGGCGTGTGCGATGGTGGTTGTTGCGGCGACGACAGCGCCTGCGGCTGCGGCCGTGCCTTTCAGGAAGGAGCGGCGATCCAGCGTGGGTTGTGCGTCGGGGGTTTGCGGCTGGTTGGCCGGGGTCGTGTTATCCATGGGAGAATCCTTTGTAAATATTTGTTTTTATTGAATAATATTTTAAAGCGTAGATGGGGAATTTGAGTAGCGCGTTGTGTCAGACGCTATGATACGACGCAATCGGCAGGGTGCGCACTGCACACCGTTTGATTTGGGAATGCTTGTGCGTTACTTACCCTATTTCTACACCCGCTGCTATTTTGCACGAAGGTGCAGAACCTTTTGACTTGACCCCGGCGCTTGCCGTTCTTCAGTTACGAAGAGATCAGTCTTTGCTTTCACGAGATCAGAGAGTTTCTTGTAGCCGTATAACCTAGAGTCAAAGTCGGGTTGTAGCTTGGTAAGGTAACTCCCGAACGTACCAAGTTGCGCCCATCCAGCGTCGTCGCTGGACTGCTCAAGTGCTGTTACGACGAACTTTTTGGGGAACTCAAGCTTTGGTTCTATTGCCTCGATAGGTGTCTGAGGCAGACCAGACTTTGACTCCAACCCAACTTTTGGCGGTAGGCTCCCCGGCTCTGCTACCACGCTTGGGCGCAGAAATTCAGTAAACACAAATTTGTGGCAGGCATTGCGGAATGAATCCGGTGTTTTCTTTTCGCCGAATCCAAGTACCGTGAGTCCCTCTTCACGCAATCGCATTGCTAGACCTGTGAAATCACTATCGCTTGTTATCAGGCAAAAGCCATCAAATTTTCTCGTATATAGTAAGTCCATCGCATCGATTATCAGCGCGCTGTCCGTGGCGTTTTTTCCTGTCGTGTAAGCAAACTGTTGAATTGGCTTGATAGCGTATCGCTGGAGCACCTTCTTCCATGCGGAACTCGCTGGGGCGGTGAAGTCGCCGTATATGCGCTTCACCGTTGCCTCTCCAAATCTTGCGATTTCAGCGAGAAGCCCTTCAATGACGGCTGCTTGAGCGTTATCGGCGTCAATTAAAACGGCCAATCTAAGGGTTGGCTGCTCGGATTCAATTTTTGCAACTAGTCGTGGAGATATCACGATGACTCCTGTTTCCTAACTTCATGCATACCCATACGTGGTCTTACCTACTTCAACCGCGGATTCAACACATCCCGCAGTTGATCCCCCACCAGATTGATCGCCACAATCGTCACCAGCAGCGCGATGCCCGGAAAAAAACTGATCCAGTATTTGCCCGACAGCAGGTGTGTAAAACCGTTGGAAATCAGCAGCCCGAGCGAGGGCGAGGTGATCGGCATACCCAAACCCAGAAACGATAACGTGGCCTCGAGCGCAATCGCGTGCGCGACCTGCACGGTGGCCACCACGATCAGCGGCGGCAGTACATTGGGCATGATATGGCGCAGCACGATGCGCACCGGGCTGAACCCCAGGCACACGGCGGCATCGACGTATTCCTTGCGCTTTTCCACCAGCGCGGCGCCGCGCACGGTGCGCGCGTAGTAAGCCCATTGCACGGTGATGAGTGCGACGATGATTTTATCCACGCCCTGGCCGAGTATCGCCAGCAGGATCAGCGCGATGAGGATCGACGGAAACGACAATTGCAGATCAACCACGCGCATGATGATGGCGTCGGTCCAGCCGCCGACGTAGGCGGCGATGAGGCCGGCGACGATGCCGATAGCGAGCGCGACGACGGTGGACAGCACGCCGACACCGAGGCTGATGCGCAGGCCGTGAAAGATTGCAGAGAGCATGTCGCGGCCCTGATCGTCGGTGCCGAGCAGGAAGGTCCAGCCCGCGCCGCTTTTTGCTCCCGGCGCGAGCTTGCTGTCCATGATGTCGAGTTGCGCGAGGTCGTAGGGGTTTTGCGGCGAGATCAGCGGCGCGAATATCGCGACGGCGAGTATCAACAGCAGCACCAGCAACGAAGCAACCGCCACGCGGCTGCGCGCGTAGCTGGTTGCGAATTCGCGCAGCGGCGAAGATGCGACTGGCGCTGAAATCACGACGGCGCTCATGCGCGCGCTCCCGATACCCGCACTCGTGGATCGAGTGCGGTGTACAGAATATCAACTACCAGGTTGATGATGATAAACAGAAAAACGATAATCATCAGATACGCCACGATCACCGGCCGATCCAGCACGTTGATCGAATCGATCAATAATTTACCCATACCCGGCCAGGCAAAAACGGTTTCGGTAATGATCGCGAAGGCAATCAGCGAACCGAATTCCAACCCGGCGACGGTGACTATCGGTATCAAAATATTTTTCAGCACATGCACCGATACCACTCGCCGTTCCGGAACACCTTTGGCGCGGGCGAAGCGTACATAGTCCTGCACCATCGCTTCGCGCGTGCCCGCGCGCGTGAGGCGGATGAGTAACGAGAGCTTGAACAACGCGAGATTGATCGCCGGTAACAGCAGGTGCCGCAAGCCGTCCCACGAAAAAATACTTAAGTGCAGACCGAGCACCTCGATGGTTTCGCCGCGCCCGGTCGAAGGCAGCCAACCCAGCCACACCGAAAAAATCATAATCAACATCAGCCCCACCCAGAACGTCGGCAGCGAAAAACCGAGGATCGATCCGGCCATGATGGATTTGGCGGCGAAGGAGTCGGGCTTCAAGCCTGCCCAAAGCCCAAGCGGCAGGCCGATAATGATGGCGATAAGCATGGCGGTCAGCGCCAGCTCAACGGTCGCCGGCATGCGCTGCAAAATCAGTTGCACCGCGGGCACGTTGGAGGCGAATGATTTTCCGAGGTCGCCGGTGAACGCCGCGGTGATAAAGCTCCAGTACTGCACCCACACCGGTTTATCGAGTCCCAATGCCGCAGTGACGCGCGCGATTTCCGCCTGATCGGCTTGCGGGTTGATGAGAATATCCACCGGGTTGCCGATGGCGTAGACGCCGACGAATACCAGCGCCGACATCACCAGCAGTGCTAACAGGCTTTGGGCTAGACGGCGGAGGATGAAGGCAGGCATTGGATATCAGGAGATGAGCGTGTGGTTGTAAGGATTGATCTTGTCAACTTTTCATTGAGGGTTTAAGCCGCTCTTTTTGTCAGCCGAGCGGATTGGCTGTCGTTTGCCGCCTTGATCGATTGGGTATCGCAAT
>JAYVQD010000201.1:0-8185 GCA_043777275.1 Nitrosomonadales bacterium | reverse complement strand
ACAAATGCCCTTCGACAGGCTCAGGGCGAACGGGCAAAGGGCTTAAGTGAACAGCATTGGGTCAGTGATAATCATTTTCCTGCAACGACATCCAGCGTTGTGCTTCGCGCTGGTGGCCTTGGCTGGGCATTTTGCGTGGGCGCCTTTATCGGTGGCTCAATCGGCGGCTCAAAGCTACCCCATCAAACCCGTACGCTACCTCGTGCCCTTTCCCGCCGCAGGCTCGCCCGACATCATTGCGCGCCAGATCACCGAACGGCTCGGCAAACTGTGGGGCCAGCAGGTAATCGTAGATAACCGCTCGGGGGCAGGCGGCACGCTGGGCGCGGTCATTGCCGCCAAGGCGCCGGCCGACGGCTACACGCTGTTTCAATGCAACATCGCGTCCAGTGCGATCGCCGAGTCGTTGTACGCGACGATGCCATACCATCACCAGCGCGACTTCGCGCCCATCTCGCTGATCGGCAAAACGCCGAACGTGCTGGTGGTGCATCCATCGCTGCCGGTACGCACGGTGAAAGAGTTCATCGCCTACGCCAAAGCCCACCCCGGCAAATTAAGCTACGGCACGTCGCCGGCGGGCACGTCGCAGCAGATCACCATGGAGTATTTCAAGTTGGCGGCGAAGATCGATGTGGTGGGCGTCGCCTACAAGGGTGCCCCGCAGGCGCTGACCGACGTCATCGGCGGGCAGATTCCGTCGAGCATACAGTCAGCGCCGGGCGTGCTGTCGGCGATTCAGAGCGGGCGAGTGCGCGCGCTCGCGGTAACCAGCCTGACACGCATACCGCATTTACCTTCGGTGCCTACCCTGCACGAAACCGTGCTTCCCGGTTGGGAAGTGACGTCCTGGTATGGATTGTGCGCGCCGACCGGCACGCCCGTGCCCATCCTCGACAAAGTGCATGCCGATCTTACAGCGGTGTTGCGCATGCCCGAAATCCAGCAGCGATTCAAGGACCTGGTAATCGAAATCGCGCCCACCAGCCGCGACGCGTTCGCGCAGTTCATGCGTGCGGAGACGGCGCGCTGGGCAAAAGTGATTAAGGATGCGGGGATTTCTCAGCAGTAGGGCGCGGCAACTTGTTATAGTCCCTGTTACCGCGCATCCATCAGGGAAGTCCCACGCTTCGTGAAACACCTCTTGCTCGCCCTCGGGGCGATGTTCCTGCAACAAACTTTCGTCGCGCTTGGCCGGTCACTGCCTGCGGTGATCGCGCCGGCGATCATTCTGGATATGCGTCTTGCGCCGGCATGGATCGGCGTTTATTTCGGCTTGACGGCGCTCGCTTCTTTGTTCGTGCAGCTCGGTTGCGGCAGCTTCATCGTGCGTTACGGCGCCATGCGCATGAGCCAGATCGCGCTGGTGCTGCTGGCCATCGGCACAGCGGTGACGACGCTGGGAACGCCGCTGATGCTGGTGCTGTCAGCTATTATCGCCGGCGGCGGCGGGGCCGTGTCAACACCGGCCAGCTCGCATCTGCTTGCGCGCTGCGCGTCGCCGCAGTATTTGCCGCTGGTGTTTTCGATCAAGCAAACCGCCGTGCCTGCGGGCCTGCTGCTGGCCGGCATGTTCGCGCCGCAACTCACGGAGTGGCAGGGCTGGCGCGCCACGATGCTCTACAGCGCGGCAGCGTGTTTGGTGTACGCCGTGATGCTGCAACCCCTGTGCAAGGTTTTCGATACCGACCGCGTGCCGACGCGCACCTTCCACTGGTCGGATTTCCGCACGACATTGACCGCAGTGCTCGCCACCTCAGAACTTCGCGCGCTGTCGTTTGCCTGCCTCGCCTTCAACGGCCTGCAAGCTGCGGTCACCGCGTATTTCGTGGTCTACCTGACCACCATCGGTTACACACCGGTGGCGGCGGGTTTTTTGTTTTCCGTGGCGGTGGCGGTTGCCGTGCCGGGCCGCATCTTGTGGGGCTGGCTCGGCAGCACGCATGTCACGCCGCGCCGGTTGATGGCCGGACTGGCCCTCGGCATGGCGGGCAGCGTGGCACTCCTCGCCCTGTGCGACACCGGTTGGCCGACGCTGCTGGTGGGCCTGATCGCCTGTGTGTTGAGCGCCACGGCGCTATCGTGGCACGGCATTCTGTTGGCCGAAACCGCGCGCGCAGCACCGGAGGACATGCGTGGCGGCGTCACCGGCGGCGTACTCTCCTTCGGCCAGGTCGGCGCGTTGGCCTTGCCGCTGATGTACTCCGGTTTGCTGGATGTGACCGGCAGCTACGGTATCGGGTTTATCGTTTGCGGCGTGCCAGCGCTGGTGGTGGGGGTGATGCTGATGCGGCAGGGTAAAGCGGCAAAGCGCTGATTTCGCCCATGCGGGTTTTGTCAATCACAATGGAATTGGGAGTTCACTATGAAACGGTTATGCCACACACGGGCTTCAGGACCACGAGCCTTTTTCATTTTGCTTTGTTCGGCGGCCTCCGTGGTAATACCCGCTGCCGCGGCTGACTATCCCGCGCGGCAGGTGCGTGTGGTGGTGCCGTTCCCGCCCGGCGGCGGCGCGGATACCATTTCGCGCGTGCTGTTCACCAAACTCAGCGAGGACTTCGGCCATCAATTCATCATCGACAATCGCGGTGGCGCGTCAGGCACCATAGGCGCCGGCCTCGTCGCGAAAGCATCCGCCGATGGCTACGTGATTTTGCACGACGCGACCGGCCATTCCATCAACCCCGCCATGTTCCCGAGCCTGCCCTACAACGCCGCGCGGGATTTCGAGCCGGTGTTCCTGGCGGGCACGGTGCCGAATTTATTGGTGATGCATCCCTCGATCAAGGCCGCCACCGTGACCGAACTCATCGCGCTGGCAAAGGCGACCAAAGAAGGGCTTAACTGGGCGTCTTCCGGCACCGGCAGCGTGCAGCACATGGCGCTCGAATTGTTCAAGGTCAGCGCAGGCGTCACGCTCAATCACATCCCCTACAAGGGCGGCGCGCCGGCACTGATCGACGTGGCGGGCGGCCACACCAAGTTTTATTTCAGCAACGCCGCCGCATCCACCGGCCACGTCAAGGCCGGAACCATACGCTCCATCGCGCACACGGGCCGCGGTCGCCTCGCGGCGTTACCTGATATTCCACCGATGGCCGATACGCTGCCCGGATACGAAGCCTATGAATGGAATGGCGTGTTTGTGCCGGCCCATACACCGCGCGCGATTATCGAGCGCCTCAATGCAGGGCTGAACACAGTGATTCGTACCCCGGCCGTCATCGAGCGCATGGCGTCGCTCAGCGTGCAGATTCGCGCGAACACGCCGGCGGATTTCGGCGCCTACGTCAAGTCCGAAACTGAGAAGTGGGGCAAGATTGTGCGAGGGGCTAATATTAAGCCGGAGTGAAAATTGGGTTTGCCGCGGCGCGATAGGCCTGCATTCTTTAGCTGCGCCCGAACAAGAATCGCGGATAGCCTTTGCAAGGACTAACCTTATAGGTTAGCATTGTAGCCATGGAAAAGCGCAAGCCACACTACGATCTGGCTGCGGTAAAGATCGCCGTGCAACCGTGGCGCGGATGCCTTTACCGCTACCGCATCGGTATGCGCGATGACACAAGCCGATTTTTACAAGAGCATGACCACCCATGCAGCGAGCCAGGTGTGGCAGGACGTGTATCACCCGGTAGTACCAGGATTACCCAAGGGCAAAGTGGCGTACGTCAAAGTAACGTACCGCGCGGATGGGTCGATCGTGATTCAGTTTAAGGAGAAATAAGATGGCCCGTGAATGCCTGAACTGCGGACAGGGAATTCTGCGGCACGCCGTGAAGGACGTGCCGTATGAGTACAAAGGTCACGTAACCGTGGTGCCGAAGGTAGCGGGTTGGCATTGCCCGAATTGTCACGAGGTTGAATTCGACGCGGGCGCAGGTAAGCGTTTCGCCGCAGCCATAAAACGCATTGCCGCCGAGATCGACGCCCAGGAAGCCGCTGAACTCGCACGCATCCGCAAGAAGTTAAAGCTCACTCAACTAGAGGCTGCGCGGATCACCGGCGGCGGGCCGAATGCATTTTCACGTTATGAGCGAGGCAAAGCCCGTCCGTTACCTGCAGTGACAAATCTTTTTCGGCTGCTGGATCGGCATCCGGAATTGCTGGACGAATTGCAGAGTTGAGCCTTTTGATTCTTCAATATCGTACGATTGTGAAAGACCTGACCCTCGTCGCTGGTCAGTGGGGGCCAAAGACATTGTGCGCCGCCTCGCCGACGGCACATGGGAGCGAATTCACAACATCGACAATGAGCGCATCGGCAAATAGTATGAGTGGGTTGACTCAGTTCGCGTCGCATGAGGCGGCGGGTGCCGCGCGTGGCATAGACACCGTGATCAACATGATCGGCCACCACCGCATTGGCTCAGGCCTGCGCATCATGGCTGCAAAGCTCGCGTAAAAATGTATAAATGGGGTCAGACACGATTATTTTAATCGTGTCTGACCCCATTTATACGGCGTGCGTGCGGTGATGCCGCCGTTTGGCTCGGATGAGTTGCTGGACCTGGAGCTGTATTTGGCCCGGCGGGCTTCCGGATTGATGGTGGAAACACCGGGTGTCAGACGTTAGCTTTTAAATTTCTATCCGCGTGCCGAGTTCAATCACGCGGTTGGTCGGCAGATGGAAATATTCGACCACGCTGCTGGCGTTGCGCGCCATGGTGGCAAACAAACGTTCTCGCCACAGCGCCATGCCGCCGTCGCCGATCACCGGGATCAGCGTTTCGCGGCTGAGGAAAAACGAGGTTTCCATCATCTCGAAGTCGAGCCCATGTTCGTGGCAAAGCGCCAGCGCCTGCGGCACATCGGTGCGGTTTTTGAAGCCGAAACGCACGCGGACGCGCCAGCAGCCGTTACCCAGCGTTTCCACCGTGACGCGCTCATTGAACGGCACCCACGGCGTATCCTCGACCGTGGCGGTGAGGAATATCACGCGTTCGTGCAGCACCTTGTTGTGCGCGAGGTTGTGCAGCAGCGCATGTGGCACCGCGCTGGCATCGGCCACCATGAACACCGCCGTGCCCGGCACCCGGTGCGGCGGATATTTGAACAGTGACGCGAGGAAGTCCTGCACCGGAATGGCGGAGGACTGCAGGTGCGCGGCAAGGATGCGCCGACCGCGCCACCAGGTCAGCATCACCACGAACATCATCGCGCCCAGCACCAGCGGGAACCAGCCGCCGCCGGCGATCTTGAGCAGGCTCGACGAAAAAAATGCAAGGTCGAGCAGGATGAAAAATCCAGTGGCAGCGATGCACAGCGCGAGGTTGTAGCCCCAGATATAACGGATCACGAAAAATGTCAGGAAGGTGGTCGCCAGCATGGTGCCGGTGATAGCGACGCCGTAGGCCGAGGCGAGGCTGGACGATGAACCAAAACCGAGGACGGCAGCGAGCACCACGGTCAGCAGGATCCAGTTCACGGCCGGCATGTAGATCTGGCCGGCTTCCTTGGCCGAAGTCTGCAGCACGCTCATGCGCGGCAGATAACCGAGCTGTATGGCTTGACGAGTCAGCGAGTAAGCGCCGGAGATCGTTGCCTGCGACGCAATCACAGTGGCCATGGTGGCCAGCGCCACCATCGGATACAGCGCCCAGTCCGGGTACAGCAGGTAAAAGGGATTGCTTACCGCTGCGGGATTGGTGATCAGCAAGGCGCCCTGACCGAGGTAATTCAGTGCCAGCGCCGGAAATACCAGACTGAACCACGCGATGCGGATGGCCTGTTTGCCGAAATGCCCCATGTCGGCGTACAACGCCTCGGCGCCGGTGAAGGCCAGCAATACCGCGCCGATCACGACGAAGGAGGCGAAACCATGCTGGGTGACAAAAGCGAAACCGTGGGTCGGATTCAACGCTTGCAGGATCGCAGGCGCCTGCAGGATGCCATGGATGCCGGCAGCACCCAGCGCGATGAACCACAGGATGACGATGGGTCCGAACAGCGCGCCGACGCGCGCGGTGCCGAAACGCTGGAAGGCGAACAGCGCGATCAGCACGCCGCAGGCGATCGGCAGCACATAGGGTTTGAATGCGCTGGTGCCGATTTCAAGTCCTTCGACCGCAGAGAGCACCGAAATTGCAGGGGTCAGCACCGCATCGCCGTAGAACAGCGCCGCGCCGGCCAGCCCGGCGAACAGGATCGCCGCGTACTGGCGGGGATGGTCCTTGCAGGCGGAGGAGGCCAGCGCCAGCAGCGCCATGATGCCGCCCTCCCCCTTGTTGTGGGCGCGCATGATCAACACCACGTATTTCAATGACACCACCAGCATCAGCGCCCAGAAAATCGCCGAGATGCCGCCGATGATGGTGTCCGTGGTGAGGGGAATGCCGTGGCCCGGAGAGAAGGTTTCCTTGACGGCGTAGAGCGGGCTGGTACCGATGTCGCCGTAGACGATACCGAGTGCGGCGAGGGTGAGTGCTGCGCGGGACTGCTTCAGACGCGGGTCGGTATCCATACCGGCCTCCTTTCGAGTTATGAAGTAGAGATATAGAGTCAGACACGATTACTATCTTACCGATTATCGTGTCTGACCCTATTTACACGAATTGGCCGAGAACTCGGCGTGAAGTACAGCGTTCAAACCCGCGCGGTCTTCTCCTCTAATTATAAGCAAGCCATTCCGGCTTGCTTGAACCCAGCGTTGGCGAAGGCTTGTCCCAATGCGGCTTCGTTTCAGACATTCTCAGCACCGGGCCCAAGTGTTTCAACGCGCCATGACCGCCTGTGGATTCGATCATAATCGAATCCAATTCCTCATTGCTTAGTCCCATATCGGCTTTAGGATAATCGACATGCCCCTGTTTGTAGATATACATGCCGGAGCGGCAAAGTGAGACTCGAACGTGGTAGGAGCCGCCTTCGCGTGCGCGCCGTGCCAGCGCGAGTAGTACGCCGTACGCGCCGTTGTAGCCGGTGGTATAGTCGCAGGCGGAGGCTGGCAGCAGCTTTGGCCGTTCATCGCCGTTGTCGAGGCATATGCCAGTTGCACATTGGGCGATTTGTTCCCACCCGCCGCGGTTCGAGAACGGGCCGCCGTGGCCGTAGCAACTGATGGAAAGATAGATGATGCCGGGGTGTTCCATGGCGAGTTGTTCGGGACTGAGCCCGTGTTTGTCCATGACGCCGGGGCGGTAGCCCTGGCTGAACACATCGGCATTGCGCACGAGCTTTTTGATCGTCGCCACGTCTTCTGTCTTGGTAAGGTTCAGGAAACAACTGCGCTTGCCATGACTCGTATCCATCACATGCTCGGGCACCTGCGGCAGATGCTCAGCCGTGACCATCAGTACCTCCGCGCCATTTTCGGCCAGCGTGCGCGCCGCGATCGGCCCCGCGAGTATGCGCGTCAAATCGAGCACCTTGATTCCCGAGAGCGGCCTGTCGCCTTCGGGGAACGGGATGGGGTCGCTGTCGCCGATTTTGGTGATTTCGACCAGCGGTTTGCCCGCAAGCATTTTTCCGTGCGGATGTTCCAGCCATTCCGAATTGGAGCGCACGATCGAGCCACAGGCACGCGCTGCGGCGACCGCTTCTTCGAGATCGTGCGAGTCCCATTTTGAGACCGCTTTGGCGACGGCATCCGCGTTGGATTCGCAGCCGAGCACGCCGATCACGCGGTCGTGCAGGTGGGGCAGATTGAAATGTGGCAGGTACCAGCGGCCATCCTTACATTGCCAGGGTTGTGTAATGTTACGCATATGCAGCATGGACGACGACTGCACCGCTTTCCAGCCGCCTCCTGCGGCGGGCTGGCTAAGGTATTTCGAACTCTGGCAGGCGGCCGCCGCATGACGCACGTCGATAGCGACTTTCTGGCGCTTGCCGGTCTTCATCTCGTGTATATCGGTGACTGCGACACCGATACCGGCGAGGATGTTCGCCGTCGTCTCGCCAATCTTGAAGCGCGCGGAAAAGACGGGGTCCTGTCCGGTCATCGTTACTTCGCCGTCCGCGAGCATGCCACGCCCGCGTATGTTCATGGTTTCTTCGAATCCGGAGTTCATATGTTCTAATCCTTTCAAATGTTCGTTCTATTGTGTGCGCGCGGCGGGGGCTTGTCCAGACTGACGGGTCGCGAATGTTGCGAGTTCGTGATCTGTCCGGTTCTGTAGCACGACACCTGTCCGGTTGTCATAGTGCCCCGAAGGGGGTACGAGATGAGCCGGACGAAACTGCT
>JAYVQD010000200.1:0-8208 GCA_043777275.1 Nitrosomonadales bacterium | reverse complement strand
TTTTAGCTCCATGGCCCTACTGACTTTGCAAGACGCCGAACTCGCTTTCGGCTTGACCCCGTTGCTCGATCTCGCGAACCTCACGGTGCAACCCAACGAGCGCATCGGTCTCATTGGACGCAACGGCACCGGTAAATCGTCGCTGCTGAAAATCATTTCCGGACAGCTCAAATTGGACAGCGGCGTATTGGGCGGCGACGACAGCTTGCATATAGCCAGCGTCGAACAGGAATCCTCGCCACCCGAGGCGGCGACGCTAAGGGAAAGCCTGGCGCTCGCCGCTGATTTTGAATCACTGCATGATGACCGCGAGCGCTGGGCCATCGAAGCGCGGCTGACGGAATTTCTGCATCGCTTCGGCCTCGATGAAAACCGCCCCACCGCCACCGCCTCGGGCGGCGAGCGCAAACGCGCGATGCTGGCACTCGCTCTGGCAAAAAAACCGGACTTGCTGCTGCTCGACGAGCCGACCAACCATCTGGATATTTCCGGCATTACCCTGCTCGAAGACCTGCTGGTATCGGGCGCGGTCAAGTCCGCCATTATTATCACCCATGATCGCGCGTTTCTGGATAAAGTCGCCACGCGCATCATCGAACTCGATCGCGGCCTGCTGCGTTCGTATCCCGGCAACTTCGCCGCGTACGAAGCGCGCAAGTCCGACCAGCTCGCCGCCGAAGAAGTGATGAACCGCAAGTTCGACAAATTCTGGGCGCAGGAAGAAGTATGGATCCGCAAAGGCATTCAGGCGCGCCGCACCCGCAACGAAGGCCGCGTGCGCCGCCTGGAAGCGCTGCGCGGAGAACGCGCGGAACGGCGCGCGCGCCTGGGCAAGGTGCAGCTTGCGCTGGACGCGGGTGAGCGCTCCGGCAAACTCGTCGCGGAACTGGTCGATGTCACAAAACGCTTTGGGGACAACACGGTGGTGAACAATCTGTCACTGCGCATCATGCGCGGCGACCGCTTTGGTTTCATCGGCCCCAACGGCGCGGGCAAATCGACGCTGATTAAACTGATACTCGGCTCGCTGCCACCGGACGCAGGCACGGTGCGCCTGGGCACCAATCTGCAAGTCGCCTATTTCGACCAGATGCGCGAGCAACTCGATCCCGAACGCACGCTGATCGAAACCATCAGCCCCGGCTCGGAGTGGGTGGAAACCGCCAATGGCCGCAAGCACGTGATGAGTTATCTCAACGACTTTTTGTTTCCGCCACAGCGCGCCACCGCGCCGGTCAAAATGCTCTCCGGCGGCGAACGCAACCGCCTGCTGCTGGCACGCCTGTTCGCGCAACCTGCCAACCTGCTGGTGCTCGACGAGCCCACCAACGACCTCGACATCGAATCACTGGAGCTGCTCGAAGACACGCTGCAAAGTTACACCGGCACCTTGCTGCTGGTGAGCCACGACCGCGCATTTCTGGATAACGTGGTCACGCAAACCCTGGTCGCCGAAGAGAACGGCGCCTGGAAAGAATACGTCGGCGGCTACAGCGATTGGCTGGCACAGCGGCCGGTGTCTGACACTACCGCGGCCTCTGCCACCAGTGCCACCACAGCGGCAAAATCAGCGGCGGCAACTTCGCGCGAAAAACCCAAAGCCAAAATGAGCTTCAAGGAGCAACGCGAACTGGCGGCGCTGCCCAAGGAAATCGAAACCCTGGAGCAGGAACAGCAGCAACTCACCTCGCGCATGAGCAACGCCGACTATCACAAGCAAGGCGCGGACGCGATTAAAGCCGACCGCAAACGCGCCGATGACATCATGCAACAGCTTGCCAAGAAATACGAACGCTGGGAAACATTGGATCAGAAAGCCGCGCCGGGTTCGTAGCGTAGCCGCGGGGGCGATCAGGCGTGGCGGCGCTGCCTGGCGCCACCACCCAGCGTATGCGCAACCGCCTTCGCGCCTTTGCCCGGTGTCAGTGTAATCAGCGCCACGCAGCCGTTGGCTATGGTGCCCATGTGCGCCGCACATACGCCCGGATAACACGCCAGCGTGCCGCCGTGACGCATCTGCCGATGCGCATGCACGTGGCCCAGCGCGAGATAATCGAAACCCGACGCTTCGATTTCGTGCGGGGAAATCAGCGATGAGCGCTCGGCATCGGGATCATCGGAATACAAGCCGTGCGCCATGCCGATGTGCCACATAGTGCCTTGACGGGGCGGCACGCTCGCCATTGGCTTATTGGTGCGGTCGTGGTCGAGCATGCAGCGGCCCCACACGGTGGCGTGTAATTCAGGAAACGTCACCTGCGAGCCGTTTGCATCGTTGAGCAAAGTAACGTGCTGCCCCGCCTTGCGAAAATCCATGCGCTTCACAATCGACCGCTCGTCCCACACATCATGATTGCCGACGATGACGACCGTCTCGCACGACACGCGCGCCAATTGCTCGTAAACAAAATCAACGGTCTTGCGATGAATCTCGTTGTGGTCGAACAAGTCACCCGCGATCAGAAACAGATCCGAGTCCGTTTCGAGCACGGTATCGACCACCTGCGCGAACGCATCACGCACCTTCGCGCCATCCGGCTCGTCGTTGAGATGGACATCGGAGGTATGGGTAATCTTGAGCGGGCGGATCATGTGTGAACGGGTGATGTGAATAAACGATGGCCGATTTTAACGCGCCGCGGCGCCGGTGCGTAATTCGCGCTGTGGTGCCGTGGCGCTGCGTTGTGTGTGCCTGCAATGCGATAAAATTCGCCACCATCCGCGATGGCTGCTGCACGCACTAAAGCGAAAACGCGCACGAGTTATCCGGGCGGCGCGAATAACACTACGGCGTTCGGCAAGCCGTCGTTACCCAGCTCACGCAAGCAGCGGACAAGCCGGCGCAATAAGCCTTCCATGACGCATACAACGGAGCATTTTATGTATAAGTATTTGTTTTTATTGAGTATTTTTTCACTATCCAACAGCGTTGCAGCACAGGACAACTATTTTAACAAACCCATCCGCTTCGTTGTGCCGTTCGTTGCCGGCGGCCCCACCGACATCCAGGGCCGCATGCTCGGCGAAAAACTCGGTCAGCGGTTGGGGCAACAAGTGGTGATCGATAATCGCGGCGGCGCGGGCGGCAACATCGGCATGGAAATCACCGTCAAAGCGCCGCCCGACGGCTACACCCTCGTCATCGCCACGGTCGGCACCTGGGCCGTCAATCCGCATCTCTACAAGAACATGACCTTCGACGTGGTGAAGGATTTGGCGCCCCTGCTGCAAGTCTCCACCTCGCCCGGCGTGCTGGTGGTGCATCCGGCGGTGAAGGCCACGTCGGTCAAGGAACTGATCGCGCTCGCTCGCGAGAAACCCAACGCGCTCAACTATGGCTCATCCGGCGTCGGCGGCTTCGGCCACATCTGCGGTGAATTGTTCGCGCAGATGAGCAAAACCAAATTGACGCATGTGCCCTACAAAAGTTCTGCACCCTCGCTGACCGATGTGATCGGCGGACAGATTCAAGTGCTGTTCAACAACATGATCTCCACCGTGCCGCATCTGAAAAGCAACCGCCTGCGCGCACTCGCCACCACCGGCGCGACACGCTCGCCCGCGCTGGCCGACTTGCCCACCATCGCCGAAGCGGGCTTGCCGGGCTATGAAAATTCGTCGTGGTCGGCCGTCGGTGCGCCCGCCGGCACGCCGAAACCCGTCCTCTCGCGGCTGCACAAAGAATTCAGCGAGATTTTAAAAATGCCGGATATTCAGGCCAAGCACTCGGACGTCGGCGCGCAAATTGTCGGCGGCACGCCAGAGCAATTTCACGCGTATCTCAAGGCGGAGATCGCGAAATTCGGCAAACTGGTGAAGGAAGCGGGGATACAGTCGGCGGGCGGTTGATGAACCACGGGTAGGGTGCGCATCGCGCACGCGCGCACGAACGCGAACAATCCGATTGACCGCGTGCGCGATGCGCACCCTACACCGGTTTGATCCCGTCAATATCCACCAGCCGCCGCTCGCCGCTGTGCCGATACAGCCGCTTGCCCTTGCGCGGGTAATCGGAGATATCCTGCGTCAGCCGTTGCCCGATCACCAGGCACACCAGCGGCGCGTCACCATCGTTAATCATTTCGTGCGCTACCTTGTCTATCGGGTACGCCAGAAAATCACCGGGGCCGATCTTGTGGGTTTTCTCCTCTTCTACAGCCGTGCCGTGCCCTGACAAGACATAGACGCATTCTTCTTCGTAGTGATGAAAGTGGTATTCGGTGGAGCGGTGGCCGGGGCGCACCGTGATCACATGCACGCCGATATTTTTCAGGCCCGCGGCATCGCCGATGGATTTATTGCTGCGGATTGCGGCGTCATTCAGGAAATGCACGCGCTTGACGGCTTCCATTGCTGCTATGGCTTTCGCTGCAAGATACATGCAAGCTCCTTTGCAAAAAAATGGCGGGCTACCGTAAAGCAGCCCGCCATGGAATGCGTTAAAAATTAAGGCAATTAATTCATCTTGATATTCGCGGACTTCACCACTTTGATCCAGTTGTTGTAGTCGTTGTTGATGCGCTGCGCGAATTTCTCCGGCGTACCGCCCGTGGGAATCATGCCGTCTTTCTCCAGGTTCGCTTTCATTTCCGGCGATTCCAGCGCTTTGTTAATCGCCGCGTTGATGCGGCTGACCACGATGTCCGGCGTGCCCGCCGGTGTCATGACGCCAAACCACAGCTCGACGTTATAACCCGGCACGGTGTCGGCCAGCGCCGGGATATCGGGCAGGGAATACCAGCGTTTGGCGGTCGTCACCGCGAGGCCGCGCAGTTTGCCGGCCTTGATATGCGGCACCACCGGCAGCATGCTGCCCACCATAATCGGCGCTTGTCCGCCGAGCACATCGATCATCGCCGCGCCCGTGCTCTTGTACGGCACATGCACCATTTGTATTTTGGTCATGTTCAGCAGCAGTTCAGTGGCCAGATGGGTAATGCCGCCCAGACCGGTGGACGCATAGGTCTGGCTGTTGGGCTTGGCCGACGCCAGCGCGAGCAATTCCTTGACGTTGTTGGCTTTAACCGACGGATGCACCACCAGCACGAAAGGGGTGGAGCCGAATTCCGCCACCGGAATGATGCTTTTGATCGGATCCCATGACGGGCGGTGCAACGCGGAGGTTGCCGAGAAACTCGCGGACATCATCATCAGCGTATGGCCATCGGGCGGCGCCTTGGCGACAATCTCCATGCCGATCAAGCCGCCCGCACCGCCGCGGTTATCCACCACGAATTGCTGGCCGAACGCCTCGGACAATTTTTGCGAGAACTGGCGCGCGGTAATGTCACTGCCGCCGCCGGGGGCGAACGGCACCACCACGCGCACCGGTTTGGTCGGATAGTTTTGGGCTTGCGCGGGCGCGGTGGCGAATGCCAGGGTTACGGCTGCTGCCATGCTTGTCGAAAGAATACGGTGAGACAATTTCATAAATTCCTTTTAAAAACAAATAGTTACAAAGTTTCTACTACGATTCGCCCAACAACACGCGCGCCGTCAAACTACACACCTGCTCACGCTCGCTCGCGCTGAGACCGGGGATTTTATCGATTTCTTCCATCGGCCGGTCGGGCCCCATATCGAACGGGTGATCCGTGCCTATAACAACGCGGTCGGCCCCTACCCGGTTGATAAGATGACGCGTCGCCTGCGGATCATGCGTCAGCGCATCAAAATAAAAGCGCCGGAGTAGATCGCGCGGCGAACTCGCGTTGTTGACCTTGGGCTCGTGGCGCACGTTATGCCCATGCACGAAGCGGCCAATCTGATACGGCACAAAACCGCCGCCGTGCGCGAGCAAAATCTTCAGGTTGGGACACTCGTCGAGCGCGCCGCTGAACATCAGGTGCGCCACCATCAGGGTGGTGTCGAGCGGAAAACCAATAAAATTGGACAGGTAATAGGGATCCATCCCGCCTTTGGCGAGGCACTGATACGGATGCGTGAAAATAAAGCAACCAAGCTGCTCGGCGGTTTTCAGCACCTTGCGGAATTTTTGATCGGCCAGCGGCAAGCCCTCGATGGAAGTGCCCATCTCGATGCCTTTGAACTGGTGTTCTTTGACCACGCGCTCCAGCTCGATAATCGCCGCGTCCGGGTCTTGCATCGGCAAGTGCGCAAGGCCACGCAGGCGCGCCGGATAGGCCGCCACCATCTGCGCAATGCCGTCGTTGGCGAGCTTGGCGGCTTCAAGCCCTGCGTCCGCAGAAAGATTGTAAAAATAAATCGGCGGGCCGACGGAAAGCCCCGCTATGTCCATGCCCACGCTGTCCATCCACGCGATTTTGGCATCCACGTTGAAGAACTCCGGCTTTAACTCCGCCGGATTGCCGTGAACATCGAAAAACGTTTTGCCGTCTTTCTCATACACGCTGGTGTGATAGCGATCAGGATTCTTGCGGATGGCATCAAGGACGGTGGGCGGAACAACGTGGTTGTGCAGATCGATGTTCATGGTGTGTGGCGGTCTTTCAAACGAGGGTTGTGAATGCGAAACCGTCTTGTATCACGAGCGTGTGCGAAAGTGAATCAGTGACGCCTTGCGCGTTCACGGCGCGCCATGATAATGGCCAAGCGGCACGGCAGCGCCGCGACCCGGATAAACGGGCGGGGGGAGGAAGCGTCAGCTCAAGCCCGACCGGCGACGCTGCGGCGCTCTATCATGGGATCGACTTTGCCTGTGCGTCTATCGGACAGGCCCGCACGGCGGATCAACTCACTCCACACCGTATCGCCGCGTTCGGATTTGAAACGGGCGTACAACGCGACTTCCTCAGGATAGGCGCCGTTGCAGCCCAGTCGATCAAGATGGCGCAAACCGGAACCGGAACCGGAAACTGAGCCCGAACCCTTATCGGCGTCCCAGGCGCGCTGGATGACCTGCCACAACGCGCGCTCGAACGGCTCGTCATCGTCGTCAAAACCGTATTGCCATTTCAGGAACGATGCTTCCGCCGGGGACAACTGATCGCTGCGAAATTTTATGCTCATGGCGCCTCCACTTGAACATGGCCTGCATTACTAATGAATTTGACCACAATCCGCGATAAAGTTCGCCGCACGCGGTCAGGATTCTCCAAACAGCCTGAGCGCCGTTTTGCTGCTGATCCATTCGCGCTCTTCAGCGGTGAGGCCCGGAATCAACTCCAGATCGCCCACCACGTCCGGCGGGCACATATCAAACGGATGGTCGCTGCCCATCACCACATGATCCGCACCGGCTTGCTCGATCAAGTGCCGCACCGAATTGCCGTTATACAGCAGCGCATCAAAATAAAAGCGCTTGAACAACTCGGCGGGCGGCGACGGGTTATCAACTCTCGCTTCGGGCCGCGCCTTGTGCCCATGCACGTAGCGGCCAATCTGATACGGGATGTAGCCGCCGCCATGCGAAAACACCCATTTGAGTTTATCCAGATCATCCAGCGCACCGCTGAACATCAGATGTGAAATCATGATGGTGGTGTCGAGCGGAAAACCGACAAAGTTGCGCAAATAATATTTATCGGTACCGCCCTTCGCCACGCACTGATACGGATGCGTGAAAACAAAGCAGCCGAGTTGCTCGATGGTTTTGAGCACCTTGCGGAATTTCATATCCGCGAGTTGCTCGCCTTCGATGCTGGTGCCGAGCTCGACCGCCTTGAATTGATATTCTTTGACCACGCGCTCCAATTCAGTGATCGCGGCATCCGGGTCCTGCATCGGCAGATGCGCCATCGCGCGAAAACGTTTCGGATGCTGCTGCACCATCTGCGCGATGCCGTCATTCGCGAGCCGCGCCGCATCCAGCCCCTGATCCGGCTTCAGGTAGTAAAAATAAATCGGCGGCCCCACCGACAGCGCGGCCACATCCACACGACAGCGATCCATCCATTCGAGCTTGGCGTTGACGTCGCAAAACGCCGGTGACAGCGGCGTCCACATGCCGCGATTTTCAAAATGCGGCGTGCCGTTGCGCGTTTCAACCTTGGTGCTGAAGCGCGCCGGGTTGGCGATGATCGCATCGGCAAGTGTTTTGGGAATGACGTGGTTATGAAGATCAATGTTCATTTTTTGAAATCCAACGCAGGTGGTTTGATTATCGGGATTGGGTTGTAACATGAATTCGCGCGGACGTGAACGCGTGTAGCGGCAAAGCCCTGCTCACCCAAGCGTCACTCAACCTTTATTTCCGCCGCCTTCACCACCTTGTTAACATCTTCGGGT
>JAYVQD010000199.1:0-8286 GCA_043777275.1 Nitrosomonadales bacterium | reverse complement strand
CTGTTCACTTAGCCGTTCGTGGTGAGCTTGTCGAACCACAAATGCCCTTCGACAGGCTCAGGGCGAACGGGCAAAGGGCTTAAGTGAACAGCATTGACTCCCGGCCTGTCCCATCGTTTACATACACTGTGCGCCGAATCTCAATGAAAAAGGAACCCTATCGTGAATAACACTATGAATTGGTCCGCCCGCGTGCTCGCCCTGCTGGTCGCCGCGATGCTGACAGCCTCCCCTGCACTGGCAGACCCGCCCGAGGGCAAAGGCAAGGGCAAGGGCAAAGGCCACGATCGAGCCGACAGCAGCGAGCAGCGCCGCGACCGATCGCGCGATGATGATCGTGACCGTCGCGACCATCGTGATGGACGCGAATCATCCGCACGGCATGGCACGCATTTCAAAGACCCGCATCGGGCGCACGTGCGCGACTACTACACGCACGAACATGGCCGCGGATTCTGCCCGCCCGGTTTGGCCAAGAAAAACAACGGCTGCATGCCGCCCGGTCAGGCAAAAAAATGGCACGTCGGCAGTCCGCTGCCACGCGAGGTCGTTTTCTATGAACTGCCGCCGCAGCTGGTCATAAAAATTGGCCTCCCGCCCGCCGGCCACCGTTACGTGCGCGTCGCTGCGGATGTTCTGCTGATCGCCGTCGGCACCGGCATGGTGATCGATGCCATACAGGACTTGGGCCGCCTGTAACGTCACGCACGTAACCGTGCTTGGTTGTAAAAATCGTGATGTGATCTGACAGACAGCGTCAGAACACATGCCCAGTGACCGGCAAATCCCGGCCACGAGCCGCCGGGCGAGGATACCCGTACGAACGACTGTTCCTCGGCCTAAACAGGCGCTCGCACTTTGCAAATGTGAATGATCGGGACTGCCAGGGTGAGCGTCCGCTCCCGAATAATTTCGGATGTCGCTCTCGGCCCGGAGTTGACGATCACGGTCGTCTGTTATTCGGCACTTCAATCCGATAAATGATTTGCCGCGTGAATGCGAATTTGCGCTTCACAGGGTAAGCCTGTAGCTTAACTGCGAGTTCGCATACAGGTGTAGTGGTTACACCTCGATCACGAATCAATTGTGGTTTCTCTTCGATTGTCTGTCACTAAAGCAAACTTCTTTACGTTTGGCGAAGAAGTCACGGCAAAAGAATCTCCATACCTATGTCGCAGCACGTTGGCAGGAGCAATCAGAGGGCAATCGTCCAATCGCTCCTCCACTTGCGCTTGATTATTTCTCGTAGACAACGGTGTTATTGGTCTTGATGCCTTTAGCGTTCGTGCCCGGACCGGTTTGCGTTCTCGTTTTTCCGTCGCGGGAGAATGCGGCTCGAATCGTACCCACGACCTTGCCGCCCTTCTTATTCGTGATCTCAAACGCGTGGTCATCAATCTTCTTCAGCGCGGCTGTATCCCGGGCCGGATCGCCTGTGACCGGATTGTCCTTTCCGTCAAACTTCCCGCTCCACTCGCTGTGGGTGGGCTTGCCTTCCGAATTGACGCCATCGTTGGTAAATTTCAGTCCGCCTTGTATCGCGTCGAGTTTGCTGAAGTTGGGTCCCTTCGGCGGCAACTCCGGATTGAACTTCGACTTGGCCAGGTTTAGATTCCAGTTTCCACTAAACACGTCTGCCGCTAACGCCCCGTTCACGGCAAAACAGAAACCGATTGCGCCTAAAACAAATATTCTTCGTTTCATTAGCGCCTCCTTTGTCAAACCAGTTGGCGATCAAATTGGGCCTGACTTAAGCCTTACGTCTCGACAACTACAAATCAGTCACACCCGGTAAGTCTTTTATCCAGACAATCTTTCGTCATTTTTCGCGCCTCCGCGATTTGTTGTGGCGTCATGGATTTCGCAGCGACGACGTGATTCTGCAACGCATTGGTGTCGCCCGAATAAGTGCCGATGGTGAACCACATCAACGCCCGCACGCCGTCCTGCGCAACACTCCACCCGTTGGCGTACATCACGCCGAGATTGTTCTGGCCCGCGGCGCTTCCGTGCGCTGCCGCCAGTCGATATAGCTTGAGTGCTTCTACGCTGTTGCGCTCGACGCCACGACCTTTGTCATACAGTGCGCCCAGATTATTCTGTGCGTCCGGGTCGCCTTGCGCGGCCGCCAGGCGATACCACTTCGCCGCTTCGGTGTGGTCTGGCGCCAGGCCTTGCCCGTCCTCGTAGGCGATGCCGAGGTTGTATTGCGCGACCGCGTTCCCTTGGGACGCGGCCAGCCGGTACCATGTCAGCGCGGTAGCGTGGTTCTGCGCCACCCCGCGACCATCGCGGTACAAAGTGCCAAGATTGACTTGCGCATGCACATTTCCCTGATGCGCTGCCAGCCGATACCACTTGAGCGCTTCGGTGTGGTTTTGCGCGATGCCTTGGCCCGTTTCATATCCATAGCCAAGACCGACCTGCCCGTTCACATCCCCTTGTTCGGCTGCCAGGCGATGCCACTCGAGCGCTTCTACGTAGTTCTTCGAGGCGCCCTGCCCGTTGCGATACAGCATTCCCAAATTCGCTTGCGCCCTCGCATCGCCCCGCGTCGCGAGCGTTCGCATGATTGAATATGCCATCGCATAATCACCTCGCCGAAAGGCATCATCGCCTTCGCTGAAGGTGGCGGCCTGCGTTGCACCCACATTCAAAAGCAACACGCCAAAAATACCAAGTAATAGGGTTTTCATTGTTGGTCTCCTTGAATGTTTTGCATCACTAGATGCATATCCGCGCCTGCTCCTCCGCGGTCAGTTTTCCCTCGTTCGTAACAAGTATTGCGGACGGAGTTTGACCTCGTATTTGACAGCTTCGAGGCTGTCGTCGCGGCGCGGTATCTTTGCGAAGGAAATGCGGTTTATCTCCTTTGACAGGGTTTCGATTCTATAGTTGATCTGCGGATGTCTATTGTCGGATTGCGCCTGCGTACCGTGCATAAAATTTCGGAGTGCCTTAAGCGCATCCACGGCAGCGTACGGGTCATACCCGGCATTGGAAAGCAAGACAAGACTCTCGGCGTCGGCTTCTTCTTCGTGCTGCATCCTCAATCGATTAATCGCAAAAGGCGTCAGGCGATTCCAATTCGCCAAGATTTTATGGTCATGGGCCAACACAAAATGCGCTACCTCGTGCGCCAGTACGGCGGCAATCTCGTCCTCTGAGTGAAGCAACAAAACGAGTTCCGCGGACAATGCCAGCACGCCGGCCTTCATTTCAGCGTCGGGGAAGTCTGCAATGTCACAGGTAACCACCATCGTTATCGGATAGTCATTGCGATTCATTACCAGCTCCAGGTTAGAGCCTGATATGAGCCGGTCCAGGATGCCTTGTACGAAGTTTTGGGTCCTGGGGCATGACGCCTGCCCCCCCATCTGAGGGAGACTCCGTGGGCGCACGAAATCCGCGTTAAACGCCTTCATCTTCTCGCGAACTTCGGTTGGAAACTCATCGTGATGCACAGACCGTACGATGCTGTCCGGCGGACTGCCGGGCGAGAAACCGCCGGCATTACGGAACGTCTTTTCAGAGTAAGTAGTTTGCGCGACTAAGCTGCCCGCGGTCAGCACCACGAATAGCGCAATCGTGATTTTGGCAAGCCACGAAACATGGCAGCGAAGACTGCGCATACCTAGAAGCGTATTTTTTGACATCTTGTTGTTCTCGTTGTGTACAAGTCCAATGTCACAAGGGGTGGAGCGCTTTTTTTGGATTCAAGGTTCGTGCACGCTGAAGACAAGGCTAGGCCGAAGCAACTGTCTTGCCATCGGGGGCGCTGCCTGATTCGGGGCTAGGGAAAATACTTAAGCGAACTATCGGGGAATCCCCTATGGCCGGCGACCCGGAGGTCTTGCTCGGCGGAGGTTCCCGGCTGCGCAGGCAAGCCGGGCTCGAAGCACCAAGCGGCTACTGGCGTGCGTGCGTTGCGCTGATCGACGGACTTACGTAGCGCTTACCGCCGGGCGCCCGGCGGATGGTGATCAGCGCCATCCACGCGTGCTGCGAAGTCAGCCTGTCTGGCCGGTTTCGACGTAGCGAGTGGCGTATCGGAGCAGCGCCGCACCGGACTCCAGTGTCAGCTTGTGCTTGAGGTGCTCGCGGTGGGATTCTATCGTCTTGACACTCAGGTGCAGGTATTGTGCGATCTGACGCGTAGTCTGGCCCACGCCGATCAAGCGCAAGACTTCGAGTTCGCGGTCGCTGAGTACGGCCAGGGGCGAATCTATTGACGGTGCCTGACCACTGAGGAATTTTTCCGCGAAGTGCGTCCCCAAAGCTGCGCTCATGTAGAGCTCGCCGTCGAGCACGCGGCGGATCGCCGTGAGCACAGCGCCTTCCATCTGCGTCTTGCTGACATAGCCGCGCGCACCGGCGCGAAAGGCGCGTTCGGCATGTTCGGATTCGTCGAACATGGAAAGCACGAGCGCCGGGATCTTCGGGTTGCTTTCCTTCATGGCCCTGATCAGGTGCAGACCGTCGGGCCCCTTCAACCCGAGATCGACGATGGCAAGGTCGGGAGCTGCCTGCGCCATGGCCCGTAGCGCTTCCTGCGCGGTGGAAGCCTGCCCGCACACCTTGAGATCGGGCTCGCTTTCAATCAGTGCGGTCAACCCGCGCCTCAGCATAGGGTGATCATCGACGAGGAAAATGGCTTTCTTAGCCTGTTGCGTTTGCTTAGGATGTCTGGCGGGCACGGCGGCGCCTATCCGTAGAAGTATCGGGTACCAGGGGGAACCCGCAAGTAACCACTGCGCCACCTCGGATGCTGCGTCGCACTTGCAGCGCCCCGCCGATCAGCTGCGCCCGATAGTTCATGATATGCAATCCGATGCCGCCATTCTCACTGGCGGTTTTCTCGGAAAAGCCCACGCCATTGTCGCGGATGGTCAGGCGTACTTGCCCGTCGCGGGAACTCAGGCCGATTTCAATCCGGCGTGCGCGTCCGTGCTTGATGGCGTTATCCACGGCTTGTTGGGCAATGCGAAAAAGGTGCACCTCGGCGTCGGCGGCAAAGCGTTGAACAAACTTGTACGCGCGGAATGAGCATGCGACCCCGTACAGGGCCTCTACGTTCGCAGCATAGGTGGCGAGCGCCGCGGCCATGCCGGTCGATGACAGATTCTCCGGGCTGAGCCCCCGAGCCAGGTCGCGAGCGTAACGGATACTCAAGCGCAACTGCGCACCAATCTCCGCGACGTCGCCGGCACACGCCGCGCGGCCCTTCCCCAGCTTTCTGGCAAGCGCGGTATTCAGGGCGGCGATGGCGGCCAGATTTTGGCACAAACCGTCATGCAACTCGCGACCCAGGCGCTCCTTCTCACGGTCTGCGGCTTCGAGAATTTCTTTTTGCAGCCGTATGCGCTCGGTGACATCGTAGGCGATCGCGTAAATCTGACGGCGCGCTGGCAGACTGTTCGCCGTCCATTGCAGCCACCGGTACGTGCCGTCCTTGCTGAGGTAGCGATTCTCGAACTGGATGGTGCGACCGCCGCTGGCGAGATGGCTGGCTTCGGAAAGCGTGGCGGCGCGATCGTCGGGATGAACGAAGTCGATGTACGGCTTGCTTTGGAGTTGCTGCAGCGTCCACCCCAACGTCTTTTTCCATGCCGGGTTCAACCGCGTCAAGTAGCCGTCATAGCTGGCAACGCACAGCATGCCCAGAGAATTGTCAAAGAAGCGGGATAAGTCCTCCATCGCACGCTCCGGCTGAGCGGGCGCGATTTTCAGATTCTTCGCCGTCCGACGGACGCTTATAGCGCTATGAATGCGCTTGCTACCGCCAGTGCTGCTTCGGCCTAATTTCTCTCCTCCTGTTCGAACTTTTTTTTGGAAGAATCGCCGCCCGCGCTATCGTTCAGGCGATAGACCGTGAGATTCTACCCCTCGGCAGGGCTGCGTCGCAAATTTCGGCCCGCGCGCCGTAAATCGCGATCAAATCAAAACGAACTCGCGCCTATGCCTACCTTCATTCCGTCAAACGCGACAGACGATACCGAGTCCCAAATATGGTATGGGATTCGCATAGGGATTGAGCAAGCAGTGATGCCGCAGCCGCGTCCAATGGCATCACCGCCGACCCGTGCCGCCGAAACATCGACGCCAATCCATGGCCGACTCGCGCAGCGGAGAGGTGGCTTGCTGCAAATAGGTGACGACGACATGCCATCCCATTCAAACACAACAGACAAACCAACCCTACTGCTACCGCGCCATATCTCGACTCTACCGAAAGCGTGATCTGGCGTTTTCGGACAGCAGACGCTCGAATCGCCAATCCTGTGAATTCAACAGCCACTGTCTCCCAGCTCTTCGACCGAATACCGGACCTCGATGGTAGTCGCAGTGAATGTATCTTCAGGGTCGGATTGACGCATTCAGGTTTTCCGGTAGCCGTCGGACATTTTGTGTCAGATCAAATCACGATTAGTACCGCTTAGTAATTAGTACTCAGCGCGCCGCGGCCACCGGTCGATGCGCCCGCAGGAAGGAGCGTATCTGGCGCACCGCCACGGGAACCCGCTCTTTGGGTTCCTTCCACGGAAACAGGCTCACTTCGGATTGCGGCGCGAGCAGCACGGACTCCATGGCGATGGCGTACGGGTGCTCCGGGGTGTCGTCCGGCAGCACCAGTACGGGCGTCGGGCAGGCGCGCACGAAATCGCGCGTCACGGTGAACACGAAGTCGGGGTTGGTGCGGTACATGCTGTTGAGGAAGGCGTCCACCATCGCCAGCGTGATCTCGGGCCGCCGGGCACACAGCGCCGGGCCCCAGCGCTTGATGTTGTTGTTGTAGAAGAGGTCGCGCATCTCCGGACGAGAGCCGCTGGGCTGCGCCAGTACGCCGGCGACGATGCGCTTGGGCGCGCGCCGCAACAGGTTCCAGATGAAGGGGCCGCCGATGCAAAAACCCATCACCATGAATTGGTCGATGCCCAGATGATCCATCAGACCGAGCTGGTCATCGGTGTAGGCATCCCACGGCCGGTCGATAGCGAGCGGGCCGGAGGACTCGCCGCCGTTGGCGTTGCGCAAGTCCATCGTAATGCAGCGGTACTCGCCTTTGAACTCGTCGACCGGATTGAACGGTGCGTTGGCCGTGAAGTAGGACATGGTTGAGTTCAGTCCGCCGCCGGCGATGATTAACAACGGGTAGCCGGCCCCGCCGTGGCCTCCGTGATCTTGGTAGCGGATGCGGACGTCGCCTTTTTCGTAGAACGGCATGGCAGTGTTTCCTTTCACAGTGGGGTAGTGTGCAAACGTCTGCCGATTATGCCTGCGCAAACCCTCAACGGCCTAGCCCCAACAACCACTGCCGCGTCGAACTCACAGCGGTTCCAGGCCGATCTGCTTGACCAACTTCGCGTACATCACGATTTCTTCTTTAATCAGCGCGCTCACGGCCTGCCCGGTACCTTTGTACGGCACATTGACCAGATTGATACCGGCGATCGATTTGAATTGTTCGGTGACCAACAGGTTGCCGTGGCCGGTTGACGCGTAATTGATCGCGCCCGGCTTGGCTTTGGCGAGAGCGATAAACTCCTGCAGGCTCTTGGCCGCCACTGAAGGATTTATCACCAGCACACTGGGGCCAACGGTAAGCTGCGTGAACGGTTGAAAGTCGCGCACCGGGTCGTACGGCAGCTTGCGGTAGGTGCTGGGGTTGATGGTGAGTCCGCTGTAGGTGGCGATCATCATGGTATAGCCATCCGGCGCCGCTCTTGCGCCCAGCTCGAAACCGACGATGCCGCCGGCGCTGCCGCGATTGTCAACGACCACCTGCTGCCCCATGCTTTCGTTCAACTTTTGACTCAGCAAGCGCGCCAAAATATCGCTCGGCCCGCCCGGCACAAACGGCGCGATAAAGCGTATCGGACGGTTGGGATAGTGGGCCTCGGCTGCCTGCGCAACGCCCAGGACGCACGGCATGAAAGTCAGAAGCAAACCCGTTACGGTAAAAGTCGCCTGGTTCATTGCGTCCTCCGTTGGTTGGAAAACTGCCCTGAATAACCATCAAACTTCACTGCCGCCGCGAGGGACTGTAGTCCCGGCCCATGAGGGGATCAAGCGCCGTGCGACAGCACCGTACGGCAGACACGCGAAGCGGAATTCGGGCTAACATCGTCGCCGTGAACGCCCCGGTGCAGGCCGTCAATGGCGTTGGTTTTTTACGCGGACGATTACTTATAAGTATTTGTTTATAAACACTATTTAATGAAAACCTACTTGATACTTGCCGCACTGCTTTTCGCAGGCTGCGCCACACTCGCGCAGGCACAAAAC
>JAYVQD010000198.1:0-8304 GCA_043777275.1 Nitrosomonadales bacterium | reverse complement strand
TCTTCGCAAGTGGCATTTGTGTTATGGGTTCCCGCCTGCGCGGGAACGACGGGAATTAAAGTGATAACGCGGCGCGCGGATGCGCTGGGCGGCTTAATGCATCCGGCGCTTCAAACGGGCGATGCCCTTCGACCTGCGCCGCATACAACACGCGGCGCAAGCTCGGATCAAACGGGTCCCGGCGATGCACGGTGCAGCGGTTGTCCCACACCACCACGTCGCCTTTGGCCCAGCGGTGCTCGTAGCAAAATCGCGGCTGCGTACACAGCGCCCACAGCTCGTTCAACAACGCTTCGGATTCGTCGAGCGTGCAGCCGTTGACATATGCGGCGTGGCGGCGGCCGAGAAAGACCGAGTTAGCGCTGGTTTCGGGATGCGTGGAAATAATCGGATGGCTGGGGCCGGGGATGTGACGCAAGTCGTCATCGAGCGAGGCGCCGGGCCGCAGCTTCATGGCGGTGTCCACGATATTGCCCTGCTTGATGGTCTTGCCGGAGATGCGCTTTTTGAAGTCTGCGGGCAGCGCGTCGTACGCCGCGTAGGCATTGAGAAAAAACGTGCCGCCGCCGCTGGATTGCGGCGGCACTTCCATCGCCACCAGCATGCGCGCGGCAGTGGGCTTTTCCTTGAACGAAAAATCCGAGTGCCAGACAATTTCGCCATCGCCCAGAATGCCGACCGCTTTGCCGTTTTCTTTGACGTTGGTTACCACGGTGACTTCCGGCGGGAGCTGGAACAACTGGTTCGCGGTGCGTTCTTCCAGATTGCGTTGATGCAGATTGGACGACGATACCGGCACGCCAAATCGGTTCACCAGACGCACCAGATCGTTGGCGTCCAGCGACTGATCGCGAAAAATCGCGATCACCTGATTGAGCCACACCGCATGCACGGCCTTGAACGTGGCATCGCTGATGGTTTTCAGGTCGATGCCGCGGATCTCCGCGCCGAGCGCGGCCTTGCACGGCACGACCTCGAAGGGCTCCGTGGTAGCACTGGTGGCAGTGGTGGCGGTCATGGTCATGGTGGTTACTCCCCGGTCTTGCACCTGCCTTAATGGCGGTGGCGGCATGCGAGCAACCTAACAAATGCATTGTGCCCGGTCAAATGCCAAACGCCGTACACTTGGCCCATCATGTTGCCACGCTTCATCGCCCATCTCGATATGGATGCCTTTTATGCGTCCGTGGAGTTGCTGCGCTATCCGCATTTGCGCGGGCAGCCGGCGGTGGTGGGCGGACGGCGGCGCGGGCCCGAGCCTGCGGGTGACTCGCCGTTTCCGACCTTTCCGACCTTTCCTACCTTAGGCGCCTACACCGGGCGCGGTGTGATCACCACCGCCACTTACGAAGCGCGCGCGCTCGGCGTGCATTCCGGCATGGGCCTGATGAAAGCCGCCAAGCTCGCGCCGGATGCGTGGCTGTTGCCGGCGGATTTCGATCAATACCGGCGTTACTCGCGGCTATTCAAAGAGGCGGTGCGCGCGATGGCGCCGCTGGTGGAGGATCGCGGCATTGATGAGATTTATATTGACCTAACCGAATTAACGGGTAGCGGCGGCTGGCCGCGCGCGCATGCCATCGCACTGCAACTGCAAAGCGCCGTGCGCGACGCCACCGGCTTGTCGTGTTCAATCGGCGTCACCCCCAACAAACTACTGGCAAAAATTGCGTCTGATCTGGACAAGCCCGGCGGCATCACGGTGTTGCGCGCCGCCGATATCCCGGTGCGCATCTGGCCGCTGTCGGCGCGCAAAATCAACGGCATCGGCCCCAAGGCGAGCGCGCGGCTGGAGGCGCTGGGCATCCACACTATCGGTGAACTGGCGAATGCGGATACGACCTTTCTGATCGAACATTTCGGCAAAAACACCGGCGCGTGGATGCACGACGCCGCGCACGGGCGCGACGAGCGCGTGGTGGTGACCTACAGCGAACCGAAATCGATCAGTCGCGAAACCACCTTCGAGGACGATTTGCATCCGGTGCGCGATCGCGAAAAGCTGACGCAGATTTTTACCAATCTGTGCGTGCGCGTGGCCGAGGACTTAAAGCGCAAAGGCGTGGTCGGCAAAACCATCGGTTTGAAACTGCGCTACGATAATTTCAAAACCGTGACGCGCGACTGCACCATCGATACGCCGACGGGTGACGCCGCGATCATTCGCCGCGCGGCGGGCGAGTGTTTGAAGCGCGTGCCGCTGGACCGGCGCATCCGTTTGCTCGGTGTGCGCGTGGGTGCGTTGAGCAAGCCGGGCGAGGTTGCGCCGATCAAGGCGAACCCTGGCGAAGCGCGTATGCCGACATTGTTCTGAATTATGTAAGTATTTGTTTTTAAACAATAATTTTTTAAGGATTGCCATGAGCATCATTCACCCGTGGTACCAACTTGGCTACATCATCCCGCATCTGCAAACCGACATGGATGCGTATCAGTTTTATCGCGTCGCACCCGAGGGCATGATGCTGGTGACCACGGGATTGAATCTGCAAGGCCACAGTCTCGACGCGGTGGAGCGCGAGTTACCGGCGTTCTGGCGCGCGGTGGATCTGCTGGCAAAAAAGAAAGTCGATCGCATCGCGTTAAGCGGCGTGCCGGTGGCCACGTACCTCGGGCGCAAACGCATGCTGGAAATTCTGGCCGAGGCGGAGCAGCGCAGCGGCATTGCGTGCGATACCGATCTCGAAGCGCACATCGCGGCGCTAAAACACCTGGGCGCAACACGCATCGCGCTGGCAACGCGCTGGCACGAACCCACCAACACTGCGTTGACGCGTTATCTGAATGAGGCCGGCATCGAGGTCATCGCACTCGCCGCGCGCGGCAGCACGCTGGAGCAGCACAAAAGCGCCGACCCGGCGGCCGATCATCAACTGGCGCTGGATCTTGCCGCGCAGGCGATGCGCGACGCGCCAGATACACAACGACGGGCCGAGGCGATCATGATGCCCGGCGGCCTGTGGCACGCCATGCATGCGGTGCCGCTGATCGAAGCGCAGTACGGCAAACCGGCGATACTCAACATCCTGGCGACGACGTGGGCGGCGTTGCATGCGGCGGGCTCGCGCATGCTGCATCGACCAGATGCGCGTTGGGGAAAATTGCTGGCGAGTGTGTAGTCGATGGCAGTCTCCGTAAAATGGGTAGGTTGGGCTGAGCCTGCGAAGCCCAACACCGCGAACCTTGCGCGCGCCGCCCGTTTTTTATCTGACAACAAGCCGTTGTGTTGGGCTTTTCAGCCCAACCTACCGCCAGTGCAGCAAGTGTCGTGACACACGCCGCACCCGCCTCGGTCAACACCCACCGCCAGGTATGGACGATGGCGTGGCCGATCATTCTCGCCAATATTACCGTGCCGCTGCTCGGCGCGGTGGACACCGCCGTGGTCGGCCATCTGCCGGAGCCTTACTACATCGGCGCGGTGGCGATCGGCGCGATGTTGTTCAACTACATTTACCATTTGTTCAACTGCCTGCGCATGGGCACCACCGGCCCCACCGCACAGGCACGCGGCGCGGGCGACCACGCCGAAGTGCGCGCGATGATCGTGCGCGCCTTGCTGCTGGCGGGTGTGATCGGCGGCGTCATTGTCGTTCTGCAACTGCCGATCATCCGTTTTGCGTTCTGGGTTATTAACGCCAGCGCGCAAGTGGAACATTACGCCCGTGAATATTTTTTGATTCGCGTGTGGTCGATGCCAGCGGTGCTGGGGTCGTACGCCATCATCGGCTGGTTTTACGGGCTGCGTAATGTGCGCACGCCGCTGCTGATTCAGGTGTTCGTCAATGTGCTTAACATCGTGCTGGCGCTGGTGTTTGTGTTCGTATTTCATTGGGATGTGCCCGGTGTCGCAGCGGCGTCGCTGATCGCCGAATACGCCGGATTTCTGCTGGGGCTCTACAGCGTGCGGCGCGCGCTGCGTGAATTGCCGCATGAAAACGCAAGCGGCAAGCGCACCAAGCTGCTCGACCCGGTGCAGTTGCGGCGCATGGTGACGATCAACGGCGACATCGTGCTGCGCACGGTTTGCGTGGTGTCGGTGCTGGGTTTTTTCATGGCCAAAAGCGCCGAGCTGGGCGACGTGCAACTCGCCGCCAATCAGGTGTTGCATCACTTTCTGGTGTTTACGTCTTATGCGCTGGACGGCGTGGCGCATGCTGCTGAAACGATACTCGGCGAATCGGTGGGGCGGCGCGACCGTGACGCATTCATGCGCGATAGGCGCGTGGTCTTTATCTGGTCGGGCGTGGTTGGGTTAATCAACATGGCGATTTACGCCGTGGCCGGGCACGCCATCATTGCGCTGATGACCAGCATTCCCGAAGTGCGCGCCGCTGCCGCGAGCTATCTGTGGTGGCCGGTGTTGATGCCGCTGGTGTCGGTGTGGGCGTACACCTATGACGGCGTGTATCTCGCGGCTACGCGCACACGCATCATGCGCAACACCGTGATCGCGTCGTTCGTGTTATTTTTGGTGTTGCTGTACACGCTGATGCCGCTGCTGGGTAATGCGGCGTTGTGGATTGCCGTCGGCGGATTTCTGTTGGGGCGCGGCGTGCTGTTGCATGTGTTTTATCCACGGGTGTTGCGGACGATGTGAATTCACGGAGTGGCAAACAGATGATCCTTGCTCGTGTGGTAATGGTGGCGCCCTTGCTGCTGGCAGCGTTGCCTGCCGTTGCACAACCACAGAAATTTCCCAATCGCCCGCTGCGTGCCGTGGTCAGTATCGCGCCCGGCGGCGGCATGGATACCATTTCGCGCGCGATGGCGCAGAAGCTCGGCGAAAACCTCGGTCAAACCGTGGTGGTCGATAACCGCCCCGGCGCGGGCGGCAACATCGCGATGGAAATCGCGGCGACCTCCGCGCCCGACGGCCACAACCTGCTTATCATCAGCGCCACCGCGGTGATCTTCCCGATACTCTACAAGGCGCGCTTTGACGTGCTGCGTGATTTCGCGCCGGTGTCGCAGATCAGCGCGCAGGGTTACGTGGCCGTGGTGCATCCCTCGGTGCCTGCGCGCAGCATTGCCGAACTGGTGCAACACCTGAAAGCGAATCCCGGCAAATTGAACTACGCGTCGTCCGGCATCGGCAGCCCGATACACTTGACCGGCGAGCTGTTCACGGCAGTGACCGGCACGCGCATGACGCACGTGCCGTACAAAGGGCTGGGCCCGGCGTACTCCGATCTGATCGCGGGCAATATCGAAATGTCGTTTCCCGCCATCGTGTCAGCGCAACCGCATATCCGCGCCGGCAAGCTGCGCGCACTGGCGGTGACGCTGCCCAAACGCTCGCCGGTGGTGCCGGAGTTGCCGACTATCACCGAAGCAGGCGTGTCGGGCGTGGTAGTGGTCAACTGGTATGGCTTGCTCGCGCCGCTGAACACGCCGCAAGCCATCATCGAACGCCTGGCGCAAGGGGTGAGCGCCGCCATGAGTCACCCGGAGGTTATCAAACGCCTGCTCGCTGATGGCTCCGATGCGGCCACCAGCACGCCGGAGCAATTTCGCGCGCATATCGCGGAAGAGCGCGACAAGTGGACGAAGGTGATACGCAATGCGGGGATACGGGCGCAATAGGCGTGCGCGTTAAGCCGCTTTTGCGAATTCATCCATCACGCGCTTCTCGTGCGCCACCAGTTTCTGCACGCTGGCCCGTTGCTGCATACGCTCCAGATGCGCCATGCAGTTTTTAAATTGCGACAGATCGAGCTTGAACGACATGCCACGCCGAAAGCACCAGAAAAAATACGCATCACAAGCGGTGAAGTGATCGAAGAACCACTCGCACCCCGCGAGCATGTTTTCCACCACGGCAAAGTCCTCGAACAGCATTTTATTGCCGACTTTTTTAACGTTCTCAGCTGAACCCGGCAGATCGCAATAATTTTCCGGGCGTGCGTTGGGGGTTAGGTGCGGGTGGATGCCCGAGCCGAAAAACGACATCAGCGATATCGCCTTGATTTCGCCCATCGTGTCGGCGGGGAGCAATTTTGCGGCTGGGAAATGGCGCGCGATCCACACTTGTATCGCGAGGTTTTCGGTGAGCGGTTCGCCGTCGATGATGAGCACCGGCACCTTGTGCTTTGGGTTCAACTTGAGGAATTCAGGTTTTCTCAGATCGCCGGAACGCGAATTCAAATTTAACACTTCAAAATCCGCGCCGGTTTCGGTGAGCGTGATAAAGGGAACGGTGGCGCAGGTTTGCGGCGCGTAGCAGAGTTGGAGTTTCATGGTGAGATTATCCGGGAATGACGGTATCGGTAATTCGACATGTTATGCCAAGCTCGCAGGTTCGCGCTATAGTTCTCGCATGCAACGTTTGATTCTCTGCCTCATTCTGGCCGCGCCGTTCAGCGCAGCGATAGCCGCCGAAAAATATCCATTGCGCCCGGTGCGTTTAATCATCCCCAGCGGCGCGGGCGGTGTAACCGATATCCTCGCGCGCAACATCGCACCGAAACTGGGCGATGCACTCGGCCAGCAAGTGGTGATCGACAATCGCCCCGGCGCCAGCGGCATAGTCGGCTCGCAGATCGTCGCCAAGTCCGCGCCCGATGGTTACACGCTGTTGATGGCGTTTCCGTCGCATGTGGTGAACCCAAGTTTGTATCCCGACATACCTTATGACACAGCGAAAGATTTCGCACCGATCACCCTGGTGAGCGCGGTGTCGCCGGTGTTGATCGTAAGTGCGCAATCGCCCGCGCGTTCGGTGGCGGAGCTGGTTGCGCTGGCTAAGGCCAAGCCGGGGCAGCTCAATCACGGTTCAACGGGCACTGGCAGCATGGGTTCGCTGGGGGCGGATCTGTTTGGCGCAATGGCGGGCATTAAATTCACGCAGGTCGTATACAAGGGCGCGCCGCAGGCGTTGACTGCGTTGTTGTCGGGTGAAATCGAGTTTTATCTGGTGGGCTCGGTGAGTACGGCGGTGTCGCAAGTGAAAGCGGGCCGCGTCCGTGCGCTGGGTGTCGGCGCGAAACAGCGCAATGCCTCGTTGCCCGATGTGCCGCCGATAGCAGACACGCTGCCGGGGTACGAAGCGCGCGGCTGGAACGGCATCTTCGCGCCCGCAGGTACACCGAAGGCAATTGTTGACCGGTTGAATCAGGCGTTGGTAAAAATCATCCGCTCGCCCGACATGGCGCCTGCACTGGCGGGCGAGGGGGCCACGGCGGTGGGCAACACGCCCGCCGAATTCGACGCAATCATTCGCGCGGACATCGTGAAGTGGGCGAAGATCATCAAGGACGCGAACCTTCGCGCAAAATAAAACGCATGCCTTACTTTGAACTTTCAGGTTGCAAGCTCTACTACGAAATCGACGATTACACCGATCCGTGGACCACGCCGGAGTCGGTATTGCTGATCCACGGCTTCACCGAAAGCACGCCCGCGTGGCGCGCGTGGGTGCCGCATCTCGCGCGGCGTTATCGCGTGATACGTTTCGATCAGCAGGGCTTCGGACAATCGAGCGCGGTGCCGGATGTCAATGCCTTCAGCACACAGAATTTTGTGGAGCACGCAGCGAAACTCATCACCGAATTTGGTGGTGGCGCTGCGCATGTGATGGGCGCGAAAAGCGGCGGACTGGTGGCGATAGAACTTGCGCGGTTAAAACCCGCGTTGGTGAAAACGCTGACGCTCGCCTCCGTGCCGCTCGATCCGCCCCAGCCGGGCGGCTGGCTCGCGCACATGGAAGCACATGGCGTTAAAAGCTGGGCGCGCGAGACCATGCCGCCGCGTTTGGGTACTATTGGCACGCGCATGCCGACAGAGGGCTTCGAGTGGTGGGTGAACTTGATGGGCGCCACGCGCATCGAAACTGCGCGCGCGTACATGCGCTGGGTAAGCAATATCGACGTCGGCGCGACGCTCAATGAAGTGAAATGCCCGGCGCTGGTGCTGACCACCGAATCACCGCGCCGCTCGTACAGCCGATCGGATATTGACTTGTACCGCGAGAAACTGCCGCAGGCGGAAATCGTCGCGCTGCCGGTGGATGGGTATCACGTCGGTGCAACCGATCCGGATGAATGTGCGCGGATTGCGCTGGAATTTTTGGCGCGCCATTGAGACCGCAACGGATTAGCCACCGCGCTGATATTACTGCTCCAGCTTGATACCGGTCGACTTGATGACTTTAGCCCACTTGCCTATTTCCGACTGAAAGTAAGCGCCAAACTCGGCGGGTGACGATCCTCCCGGTTCGGCGCCCTGGCTTACCAGCGCCTGATTGACGTCTGGCGACTTTAACGCGGATCGGGTTTCTTTCAGCAGGCGGTCCATCACCGGTTG
>JAYVQD010000197.1:0-8311 GCA_043777275.1 Nitrosomonadales bacterium | reverse complement strand
TGGGCTTTCGCTGCCCTGCCGAGCTGTTTACGCCAGACGCTTTCGATTTCAAGAAACATCACGCTTCACTTTTTGCACTTGGTCATTGAAACCGCCCTTCAATTCCCGCGATCTCGCCAGCGATAATTCACTTTACAATGCGGCGCATCGGCACGTTTTTATCCTCAATCATTCAACTTGCAATTCCCCGTGGCTTGCCACGGGGACACTGACTAGCTTTTAGAATGCGGGGATGAACAGACAGGATGTGCACAAAGCGAGTCACTGTGCGTGGCAGATACATTACCACGTAGTGTTTCCGGTGAAGTATCGGCGGGGATTATTGGACGGAGGCGTGGTGGAGATTATTACGCAGACGGCGAAGGAAATCCAAGAGCGATACGATATTGAGTTTGAGCAGATTGGATGCGACCGAGATCATATTCATCTGCTTTGTTCGGCGCACCCAAGGTGGCTCCGGGTCAGATTGTGCGGGTATTCAAGAGCATTACGGCGCGCGAGTTATTTCGGCGCAAGCCGGAGCTGAAGCGTGCGTTGTGGGGAGGGAAATTCTGGAGCGATGGTTATTATGTGGCGACGGTTGGTGAACGGGGCGACTGGAGCGTAGTCGAGCGCTATGTGAAGAATCAAGGTAACCCTAAAGATGATCTACGCCAGTTCAAACTTTTTTGAAATCCCAGCAATACCCCGCGGTCTTGCCGCGGGGTTGTTTATTTTATGCCATCACCGATGATCAGCAAATCCTGCACGGCACTCGCGCTGGCCGCGCCTTTATTCGCCTGGGCACTCGCTTCGGCGCAAGACCACGCAAACTATCCCACGCGCCCGATACGCTGGGTGCTCGGCTTCGCGCCCGGCGGTTCGCCCGACTCGGTGGCGCGCATCATCACGCCGCAACTGACCGCGCAACTGGGGCAATCGGTGGTGCTCGACAACCGACCGGGTGCTAACGGCATACTCGCCGCGGACATCGTTGCGAAATCCAATCCCGATGGTTACACGCTGCTGATTACCTCGGCGGCGTTTTCGATCAATCCGAGCATCGCGCGCAAGCTGCCGTTTGATTCCATCAAAAGTTTCGCGCCTATCATCAATCTCGCGTCATCCGAAGCGCTGCTGCTCACCGTCGCGCCTACGGTTGCCGCGAATACGGTGCAGGAACTGATCCAGTTGGTGAAACACAACAGTGCGCAAAACAGTGCGCGCTCCGGCACGAAATTCGCCTATGGCTCGTCGGGCGTGGGCAATGTCACGCATCTCGCCTCGGCGTTATTCGCCGCGCGCACCGGCATCGACCTCGTGCACGTGCCCTACAAAGGCGGCGGCCCGGTAACCGTGGCGCTGATCAGCGGCGAAATACAAATCGCCATCGCCAACCCCGGCACGCTGATAGGCGCGGTGAAGGCCGGACGCATCCGCGCGCTGGCCTACAACGCGCCCGCGCGTACGCCGCTTTTGCCCAATGTGCCGACCATGATCGAAGCGGGTGTGAAAGGCATGGAACTTGATGCAAGCTGGTACGGCGTGTTTGCCCCGGTGAAAACACCCGCAGCCATTGTGACAAAACTGCACGCCGAAATCCGCAAGACCCTTGGCGCGCCCGCCGTGCGCGACGGCTTGACCGCGATCGGCATGGAGCCGGTGGGCAACACGCCGGCGGAATTCAGCCAATTCGTCGCGGCGTCGATCAGACGTTATGCCGAGCTGGTGAAGCTGGCGGGCTTGCAACCGGAGTAGCCCGTGCCCGCAATGCGTCGTCAGCCGCCGTGTTTTTTCGCGTAACCCCAATCAATCTCGATGCCGAAGCCGGGCTTGTCGTTCATATAAACGTAACTGTCGCGCACCTGCGCGCGCTCGCTGAACAGCCCGTGCCATATCGGATCGCGGTCGATGGATCCGTGCGACTCCACCGCGAAGCCGGTGCGCGGGAATGCCGCGACCAGATGCGCGTGGATTTCCGGCGCGTGATGCGGCGAGATCATCACGCCGAGTTGATCGGCCATGTGCGCCACGCGCAGCGCTTCGGTGAAGCCCGCGTAGCGCGTGGCGTCAAACTGCACGTAGCGTATGGCGCCGTTGCGCATAAAATCGCGCGTGGTGAAGCGCGTGAGTTCGCGTTCGCCGTGCGCCAGCGGTATCGGCGTGGCTTTCGCCAGCAGCGCGAAATCCGCCGGCTGCAAATACCAGTGCAGCGGTTCTTCGAGCCAAAAAATGTTGTAGGGCGCGACCGCGCGCGCGAATTCGATGCACGCGGGCAAGTCATACGCGGCGTTCATGTCGAGCATGAGTGAAATATCCGGCCCGATGGCGGCGCGTGTGGCGGCGATGCGTTTGACTTCATTGGCAATGGTATCCGCGCCGGTTTTGAGTTTGACGGCTTTGTAACCGCGCTCCACAAAACCAGCGAATTCATCCGCGCAGGCGGTGAGTTTTGCGCCTTCGATGTAGTAGCCGCCGGTGCCGTAGGTGAACACCGGTTTGTTGTCCGCGCCCAGCAGTTTGTAGACCGGCATTCCTGCGGCTTTGCCTTTGATGTCCCACAGCGCCATGTCGATGCCGCCGATAGCGCCCATGATTTGCGGGCGCGCGCTGCGCGGCAAGCCGCCTCCGTGTGGATGAGCGGGTTGGGGCGAGGTGAGCGCGAACAATTTTTCCCACACATCCGCGTGCGCGAGCGCGTTCATGCCGATTACGTGCGGCGCGAGTTTGGCTACCCACGCGGCGATGTCTTTCATCGGCGTGCTGCTCACTTGACCATACCCCTTGATGCCGTCACTGGTGACCACTTCCACCAGCAGCAGCGTGACGTCGTCGCGCGATTCATGTGCGGTGTGGTACTTGTGTTTCAGCGGCGCGGAAATCGGATAGGTGTTGATGGCGGCGATTGTGCTCATGCGGCGAGACCTTGATGGTTGCAACGGAAATGAACCGAGCTACTTAACACCGAGTTTCGAAAAACTACCCATACAGTCATTCCCGCGAAGGCGGGTATCCCCTTCCCCCAGAGGAAGGGGATACCCGCCTTCGCGGGAATGACGGGATTGGTTTTTTTAGGGTTTTCTGGCGCCAATGAATTCCATGAATTCACCGACGGCAGGCATTTGTTTGGCGAGATATTGCGTCAGTTGCGCGCTGCCCATGTAAGTGTTCTCGTACATGTTCTTGGCGGCATATTCACGCCATATCGCGCTCTTGTGCGCGCGTTCTGCCATGGTTTCCATCACCGCCAGCGTTTCTTTGGATACGCCCGCAGGCATCGCCAGGCCGCGTCCGCCGCCGACGTGGATGTTGTATCCCAACTCTTTTAACGTCGGCACATCGGGCAAATTCGCCAGGCGCTGTTCGGCGGGGACCGCGAGTATGCGCAGCTTTTTCGCCTCCACGCCGCTCAATACCTCGCTCACGTTTTCCATGGTGAGATCGACGTGTTTGCCCATCACCGCGGCCATCGCATCGGCGCCGCTCTTGAACGACACGTATTTAAATTTCGCGCCGGTCATTTTTTCGAGTTGATACTGAAAAAAACGCGCGGTGCCTGTGGCCGAGGCGATGCCGTTGACGATGCTGTCGGGCGATTGCTTCGCGGCTTCCACCAGATCTCTGAAATTTTTGAAGCGGGAATCCGCGGGCACCGTCACCGATTGCAGATCAAAGCCGAACAACGCCACCGGCGTGTAGGTATCGAGCCCCAGGCCGATGTCCGGGCGATTTGCCAGCGCCAGAACAATGGTGCTCGACAGCGACAGCAGATAATGCGGATCGCCGCGTTTGCTTTTGATGAAAGTGGACGCCACTGTACCGCTGCCGCCGGGGCGGTTCACCACGGTGAACGGCTGCGGCAATAATTTTTCGCGTGCGCTGATTTCGGCGACAAGGCGGCCGAACACATCCTGCCCGGCGCCGGGGTTGCTGTGGATCACCATTTCAATCGGGCGGCTGGGAAACGCTTGTGCGTGAACCGCAATCGGTGCGCCCGCGGCAACAGCGGACAGCATGGCAACAAACGTGCGCAGGCAAGCAGGCAAAATCATCATCGATCTCCTCGAATATAAGTGCGTAATAGGTATGTGATAGGTGCGTGACGCACGGTGATAGCAGTAGCGCTGTTCGCAGCATAACGCACCTGTTGGGATAAAACGATAAGTATTTGTTTTTATTGATATTTTTGTGATGAACTGTCGCGGTGTATGATCGCCCCGTGACGCAGAAAACACTCAACATTATCGGCGCGGGCCGGGCTGGACGCGTGCTGGCTGCGTTGTGGCATCGGCAACACACGTTTGCCATTCAGGATGTGTTTAACCGCACGCCGCACAGTGCGCGTGACGCAGTGGCCTTCATCGGCGCGGGCCGTGCGGCGGACGCGCTGGCGGCAATGCGCGCGGCTGACGTGTGGCTGCTGGCGACGCCCGATGGCGAATTGTCGCGGGCCGCTGCAGCGCTGGCCGCCAGCGGCCTGCTGCGCGCGGGCGACATGGTGTTTCAGTGCAGCGGCGCTTTGCCGTCGAGCGAGTTGCGCGCAGTGGTCATCAACAACGCGCAGGTGGCGAGCGTGCATCCGCTGAAAAGTTTTGCGAATGCCGCTGATGCGGTGGACACTTTTGCGGGCACGCACTGTGCCGCGGAAGGCGACGCCACAGCGCTCGCGCTATTAAAGCCTGCGTTTGAACGCATCGGCGCCCGCGTCACCGAAATCGATCCACAATTCAAAACGGTTTATCACGCCGCCAGTGTGATGGTGTGCAATTACCTTACCGCACTGATGGAAGCGGGCCTGCAATGCTTTGATAAAGCCGGCCTGCCGCGCGCCACCGCGAGCGCCATGATGGCGCCGCTGGTGCGTGAAACCGTGGACAACGTGTTCAAACTCGGCACGGTGAAGGCGCTTACCGGCCCCATTGCGCGCGGCGATAGCGCGGTGGTGGCGCGACAGTTGGAGGCGCTGCGCGAATTCGATCCGCGTATCGCGGACATTTATCGCGCGTTGGGCGTGATGGCGGTGGAGTTGTCGCGGGCGCAGGGCGGGGCGGGGGAGCAGGCGTTGCGTGATTTAGAAAAGGCACTGAGAATTGAGACGTAAAGGCGGATGCCCCGCAGTACGCTGTCGATGCCGCCACTGCGGCGCTGGATCGCCTGGAGCGTGATGACCCCTCGGCTTACCGGAAACTGATGCGTGAGCGACGGGGGTGATGGTTTCTGAACGGCCAAAAGCGGATGTGGAACTTGCAGTTTTTGCTGCCCGAAAGCTGACCCTAACGCAGTTCGAAATCGTGTCTGACCATATATCTTGACCCTATCTTCGGACCTATATCTTCACTATATCTACTATGTCTATGGCACGTTAGCCACTTAAGGAGCCGCATGCGTAACGAAGAATTGCCGGCTGTTTTTGTAACACACGCCGCTGGGATACTCGCAGACACAAACCTTGGGCTTAGTGGCTCAAAGATCGTCGCACTTTGCTCCGCGTATGCAATAGATGCAAACGTTCGAATTCCTCACGACGTATATCCCTTCGCAAAGGTTGGCATCAACAAGAGAACGGCCCTCGCCGATAACATCTTAGCGTTCCCCTCCAAGTGGCGCTACAAGATCATCAAAGAGCTATGTGAAAGCTCCAATATTCAGCAAACGCAGGCACCCGAGGCCAATAAGCTGAAAGTTCAACTATTCACCAGATATGGCCATCTTGATGAAGACTCTTCTTCAGAGAACCTGAATCAAGCCTTGGTGGAAGAAACCCGGCACTGGTTAAGCGCATTTCCAAAGAGTCTTGATCTATACAACCAGGCGCTCCAAAAGTACCAGCATGGTGTATTCACTAGAAATGTACTGGACGATCTCCGCCTGTCGTTAGAAACGCTTCTTCACCAACTTCTCGGAAATCAGAAGTCACTGGAGAATCAGCTACCGCTTGTTGGCGCATTTATTAGGGAGCGCAGCGGATCGAGTGAGTTAGCAAACATACTTTCAAAGCTACTTGACTACTACGCGAAATACCAAAATACATATGTAAAGCATGATTCGGCTGTCGTAGAAGAGGAGGTTGAGTTTGTGGTTGAAATCACCTCTTGTTTCATGCGGCACCTTGTCCGCATATATGGCCGCAGTCGTGGCTAACCGTGCGCTGCAGGCACGACGGCTCCGACGGGCCGCGCTCTGAGCTCAAACGTTGAACGTCCGCTTTTCTGTCTCGTCAATTACCGCTCTGGGTTAGCTTCCGCTGCTCGCGTTTGCTGAATGCGGCTGCTTATTTAGCATGCCGTCCGACGCCGCCTCCTATGGCACTTCTACTTTTACAAGTTAACGCATATTCACTGTTCTCACCTTCGCAGTAAAATACGCACTCCTCTTCACCCACTGAAAAACACTCGTGTCCAACGAATCAGAAACCCGCAACCGCATCCTACGCGGCCTCGCGCTTAACCGCACGCCGGGTTATCACTTTACCGGCAATTTTTTAAGTCTTTCTTTCGAGAAAAATACCGAGCACGAGGTTCAGCTTTCGATGGCTGCCGGGCCGCACAATGTCGAGGCGAACGGCAATGTCAGCTACGGTGCGCTGGCGGTGCTGGCGGATATCGCGCTGGCGGCCAACGTGCGCGCCGGGCATACGCCGTCTTCACGGCTGGCGACGGTGCAGATGAATCTGCAATTTACCGGCGCGCCGATGACCGGGCGCTTGCATGCGTCGTCTTCGTTGCAGGGTTATGTGGATCACATCACCAGTAAACAGGGTGCGGGGCAGGTTACGGTCAGCGCCAACGGCAAGCCGGTGTGTTTTGGCGTCGGTACCTTTATGGTGTTGAATCCGCCCAAGGGGGTGGCGTTGTATCCGATGTCACATCGCAAGGACAGCGACGCTGTTGTTGCGCCGCTCGCTGAAGGCGAATTACAGCGCGACGAACGCCGCGTGCTGGCCTTCGCGGATGCGGCGCTGGCGGACTCGCATAATGAGACGCATAGCGAGACACATAAGGGCGGTTCGTTTATCCGCCGCTTCTGGGGGTTCGACACGCATGCCATTACGGGCGGTGCATCGGGCAAACTCAACAATGGCCCGCATGTGGGCAACCGCGTGGGCCATTTGCAGGGCGGCATCACCATGGGGCTGGGTATTGCGACCGCTGAAACGGCGCTGCCCGCGAGCTGGATGTTAAGTGCGGTGACGGCGTGGTACATCAGCCCAGGTGAAGGCCGCGTCATCAAGGCGCGATCGAAAATCATTCATCACGGGCGCTTGACCAGCGTGGTGCGCACCGAGATTACCGGCAAAAACAAGCGGCGCGTGATGGAAATGATTACCACGCACGCGCACAAAGCGGAATAGCGCCGGGGAATCTATGGCGCTGCGAACGCTCTCGGGTAAGCACACGGATTCGCGCCACGAGCGCGCAGGCGCGCCGTTAAAAGGCCGCGGCGCTGCGATCAATCCCGAAGGCCGTTTTGAAAAGGTCGAGCGCGAGGCGTACGATGACGGCTGGACGCAGGATGATGCTGAAGGCCATGGGGATGGCGAACGCGCGTTAAAAACGCAAATCACCGAAGAGCACGCTGCCAGCATCATCTCGCGCAATCAGTCGCCGGATATCCCGTTCACGCAGTCGATCAATCCGTATCAGGGCTGCGAGCATGGCTGCATTTATTGTTACGCACGGCCCACGCATGCCTATCGCAATCTGTCGCCCGGCGTGGACTTCGAGACGCGCATTTTCGCCAAGGTCAACGCGGCGGAATTGCTGCGCAAGGAATTGTCGAAGCCGGGTTATCAGTGTGAGGTGATCTCGCTCGGCGCGAACACCGATCCGTATCAACCGGCTGAACGCAAACTCGGCATCACGCGCGGCATTCTCGAAGTGTGTGCCGAGTTCAACCAGCCGGTGGGCATCGTCACCAAAAATGCGCTGGTCGAGCGCGATCTGGACATCCTCGTGCCGATGGCGCAGAAAAATCTGGTGAACGTATTCATGTCGGTCAACAATCTCGATCACGAGATTGCGCGCCGCCTTGAGCCACGCTGCGTCGCACCGCAGCGACGTATCGAAGCGATACGTACGTTATCGCAGGCGGGCGTGCCGGTGGGTGTGCTGGTGGCGCCGGTGATCCCGTTTCTGACTGACGATCAGATCGAAACCGTGCTCGAAGCCGCGTTTGCGGCGGGTGCCACGCAGGCGGGTTACGTCGTGTTGCGTCTGCCGTATGAAGTGAAAACGCTGTTCCGCGACTGGCTCGAACGTCACTATCCATTGAAGGCGAAACATGTAATGAGCCGCGTGCATGAGCTGCGCGGCGGGCGCGATAACGATCCGAA
>JAYVQD010000196.1:0-8341 GCA_043777275.1 Nitrosomonadales bacterium | reverse complement strand
CGGTGTAGTCGAGTGCCGCGCTTTCGTGCGCGGCGGCGTCATTGGGGACCAACGCGCGCGCGAACTGTTCGGCTTTTAGCGCATCGCGCCCGGCGATGATGAGCGTCGCGCCCGCACCAACAACAAGCGCTCTGCAAATACGACCGCCAAAGTGCCCGTATCCCCCCAGCACCAGAATACGGTACGCACGGCGCAACCGGTATCAGCCTACTTTTTTTGCATGAGGAACGTGAACACCTTGTCGGCCTCGTCCGCCGCCAGCAACGCATTGCCGGTTTGCCTGGCGAAGGCCTGAAAATCCTTGGTTGAACCGGGGTCCGTCGCCAATATCCTGAGCACCTGACCGGACGTCATGTCGCTCAGCGACTTTTTGGTTCTGAGTATCGGCAGCGGACAGTTCAGGCCGCGCGCGTCGAGTTCCTTGTCATACGTTGTGCTCATCATTGGCCTCGCCTCATTGGGATCATTTCCGCTTGCCTGCTGCCATGCGTGTGTGTAGACAGGGTTACTTGGGGCAGCGCAGAAATTTTTTCAAGGGCGGATTATAAGCGAGTGGGCAAAGTGCTAATGTCTACGAAAGGAATAACATCGTAAGTATTTGTTTTTATTGATTATTTATTCTATATGTAATAGGCAGTCTGCCGCCATCTGCTACACTCAACAGGTTCACTTATTACGAGCCCAGTCACCATGCCCGATCCCGCCGATACCCACAGCGCGCCGTCGCCCGTCACGCTGACCGAAGCATTTTGGTATTGGCTCAAGCTCGGCTTCATCAGCTTCGGCGGACCGGCCGGGCAAATTGCGATCATGCATCAGGATCTGGTCGAACGTAAGCGCTGGATTTCCGAGCAACGCTTTCTGCACGCGCTTAACTACTGCATGTTGTTGCCCGGCCCGGAGGCGCAGCAACTCGCCATCTATATCGGCTGGCTGATGCATCGCACGTGGGGCGGCATCATCGCCGGCGGGTTGTTTGTGCTGCCGTCGTTGTTCATTCTCATCGCACTGTCGTGGATTTACATCGCATTCGGCGACCTGCCTGCGGTGGCGGGGCTGCTCTACGGCATCAAACCCGCGGTCACTGCCGTGGTGGTATTCGCGGCCTATCGCATCGGCTCGCGCGCGTTGAAAAACGGCGTGTTGTGGGCGATCGCGGCGGCGGCGTTTGTCGCGATATTCGCGCTGAAGCTGCCGTTCCCGGTGATCGTCATCGCCGCCGCCGTCATCGGTTACATCGGCGGTCGCGTCGCGCCGGAAAAATTCGCTACCGGCGGCGGCCACGGCAAAGCGGGCAAAAGCTACGGCGCCGCGATCATCGACGACGCCACACCAACCCCGGCGCACGCGCTGTTCTCCTGGAGCCGTTTCATGCGCGTGCTGATGGTTGGCTTGCTGATCTGGGCCTGCGCCATGGGTTTGTTGATTTACACCACCGGCGGCGACAGCGTGCTCACGCAGATGGGCTGGTTTTTCACCAACGCCGCATTGCTCACCTTTGGCGGCGCCTACGCGGTGCTGCCGTATGTGTATCAAGCCGCGGTGGAGCAATATCAATGGCTCACCGCAACGCAAATGATTGATGGCCTCGCGCTCGGCGAAACCACGCCGGGACCGCTGATTATGATCGTTGCCTTCGTTGGCTTCGTCGGCGGCTGGACCAAGCAGTTGTTGGGCCCTGACGCACTGTTTCTGGCGGGCGTGGCAGCGGCAGCGGTCGCCACCTTCTTTACCTTCCTGCCGAGCTTTATTTTTATTTTGCTCGGCGGCCCGCTGGTCGAATCGACGCACGGCGAACTGAAATTCACCGCGCCGCTCACTGGCATCACCGCTGCCGTGGTCGGCGTGATTCTGAATCTCGCGGTATTTTTTGCGTGGCATGTGCTGTGGCCCTCGGCAACCGAGGCCGCGCCGTTCACCGGCCACTTTGACTGGCCGTCGCTCATCATCGGCATCGCGGCCGGCGTCGCGCTGTTTCGATTTAAAGCGGGCGTTATTTCGGTGATTGCGGCTTGCGCGGCGGCGGGGCTGTTTATCAGGCTGGTGTTGTAACCTATTTTCGGTCTTTGCGTTCCTCGGTGTCCTGCACGCGCAACTGCCGCAAGCGCGCCTCGGCGGCGGACATTTGATAGTAGTCGCCGTCGCCGGCCTTAAGCCCTATCTGCAACTGCTCTATCGCGGCGGATGTCGCGCCCATGCGCGCATAAGCCTCCGCCTGCGATCGGTGCTGCGCCAACCGCCGGTTAAGCAACGCATGCGCTCGCGCCTGAAACAAATACAAGCGATGATCGTCGGGATAATTTACCAGCCGGCTCTCCACCACCTTCAGCGCAACGTCGGGCTGACGCGCCTGCAATAGCGCTTCGGTGTAATCGTAAACCAGCGCGCGAGCGCCGGGATAAGCCTGCACCGCATCGCGAAAGCACTTGAACGTTTCGGGATCATTGCCCGCAAGACGAATGCGGCAACCCAGCCCATCCACCAAAGCATTGCCTTTCACCAGCGCGCGCAACGCAAAAAATTCTTTCCACGCACCGGCAACATCGCGCGCGCGCAGCAACGCCGCTGTCAGCCCATAGCGCGCGCCGCCTTCGGACAAATAGCGCTTTTCCGCCAACGCATCGCGATAAAAAGCCACCGCCTCTCGCGGCGCGTCGAACTCCGTCTTCAATTTGGCGCGCACCAGATGAAAATCAATGTGATCGGGCACCTGGCGATAACGCAACTCCTGCGCGCGACTTTGGATATCAGCAATGCGCTCGTGCGTCACCGGATGCGTGCGCAGAAAGGCCGGTGCGCCGCCTTCGTACACCCGAGTCGCGCGTTGCAACCGCTCAAAAAAAATCGCCATGCCCTGCGGATCAAACCCGGCTTTTTCAAGCAACTGCAAGCCCATGCGATCCGCTTCACGCTCGAAATCACGCGAGTAATTCAACTGCTGCTGCACCACCAGCGCCGGGCCAATTGCCGCGGCGGCCTCCGCTATCTGCGAATTGGAACGCGCCGCCAGGATTGCGATCGCCATCGCCGCCAGCGACACCCACTGACTCGATTGCTGATTGTTAATCATACGGGCAATATGCCGCTGCGTGACGTGCGCAATTTCGTGCGCCACCACGCCCGCCATTTCCGATTCGCTTTGCGCCGCCATAATCAGACCGGTATGCACGCCGATGTTGCCGCCCGGCAATGCAAACGCATTGATCTGCGGATCACGCATCATGAAAAACTCAAACTCCTGACGCGCATCCGCACCGCGCGCCGCCAGCCGGTTGCCAACGCGGGTGATGTAATCAGTGACCTCGGCATCATCGTAAAAAGTCGGTTCGCGGCGCGCGGCGCGCATGATGGTTTGCCCCATCGTGCGCTCCTGCAGCGGCGTAAACGCCGCCTGCGACGGGTCTCCAAGCTCCGGCAGTCCTTGAGCCAGCACAGCAGGAACGGTGGACAATATAAGAGCAAGGATAAGACGTATGCGCATGATGCTATGATAAGGCTTCTTCGCGATAAGTTCCTGATTGCATGAATAAGCCCGCTCCTAAAACACCCAAAAAGCGCACTGGCGTTCTCACCCACTTCGGCGCGCAGGGGCAAGCGCATATGGTCGATGTCGCCGCCAAAGACGAGACGCATCGCGTAGCCCGCGCAATAGGCCGTATCCGCATGCTGCCCGCCACGCTGCGGCTAATCGCCGCAGGCACCGCAAAAAAAGGCGACGTGATCGGCATCGCGCGCATCGCTGCGATACAAGCGGCGAAGCGCACCTCGGATTGGATTCCGTTGTGTCATCCACTCGCGCTCACCCACGTGGATATCGAATTCAAACTCGACCGCAAAGCAATGGCGGTTGACTGCATCGCCACCGTAGAAACCAAAGGCCGCACCGGCGTCGAAATGGAAGCGCTAACCGCCGTCGCGGCGGGGCTGCTTACTATTTACGATATGTGCAAGGCGGTGGATCGGGGCATGCGGCTGGAAGAGATATCGCTTTTGGAAAAGCGGGGGGGGAAGTCGGGGGTTTGGATTCGATCGTCCAAAAAAAGTCCTCCTCTTGGAGAGGCCACTCCAAAACGCCGCTAACCAGCCAATTTTTCTTCGCGACGATTACATTCTCGCGCTCCAACACAGTAATCGCCGTTACTCCATATCATCCAATAATAAATGGCCAATCTCTCCTCGGAAAGTGTCGTTCGCACCTATCGTCGTTACGCCCCCTTTTACGACAAACTGTTTGGCGCCGTGCTCGAGCCGGGACGCATAAAGCTCGCGGCGGCGGTCATTCGCGCCGCGCCGGCTACAATCCTCGAAGTTGGGGTCGGAACCGGATTACTTCTGCCGCGCTACCCGGCACTAGCACGAATTGTTGGTATCGACATATCGGCCGAAATGCTGACAATAGCCAGAAAACGGGCGTGCAAAGTGGGCGAACGAAACATCACGCTACTACAATCCGATGCGGAATCCATCGATTTTCCGGACAATACATTCGATTGCGTGACACTTCCGTATGTACTTTCGGTGACGCCGGACCCTCAAAAACTTATCGACGAAATTAGACGTGTCTGCAAGCAAGATGGCACTATATTAATTCTCAATCATTTTAGTGGAAGCCGGTTTTGGTGGTTTCTTGAACGAGCAGTGCGGGCGATCGCCGATAGAGTGGGGTTCCGCTCGGATTTCAGCTACGAAGAACAGATACCGCTACATTCTTGGCGAGTTGAATCTGTGCAAAGCGTGAATCTTTTCGGCCTTTCCAAATTGGTCATTATTCGGAATGTCTAGACGTTTATTGACGTTCAAAATGCCTGACGCAGCCAGAAAAAAACTCTGCGGTTGGCTGGCCTTGGACTTGCTGGCCTGGGGCTGCATCCCTTCACTTTTCCTGTTTATCTACGTCCGAAACCACTCAGCGCCAATCGAGGCAGTGTTGCCGCATTTTCGATTGGTGCTTCTTGTCTTTCTGACGTTGGCACTGATCAGAATCATTTTGTTCCACCTGATTCCGGGAAAATTCAATTCGCAGTTTTCCGCTTCTATCATCATCGCGTTCGCGCTGCTGTTGTTGGTCTTGTATTACAGCTTAGTCTTAGTACTGGTCGGTTTGAATTCGTGGGGGCAAGTAATCTCTGTGGATCTCATCACCAGCTACCTCGCGCAATTACCGGAGTTGGCCGAAACGCTCGGGATTTCTCTATTCATCGCGACAGGCTTACTTGGATCCGTCTACGTATTGCTTCTGGTCCTCGTATTGGCATACGTCAAGAGATTTGACTGGACTGTACTAGTAGGCCGCTCGTTTGGTGGATGGCGTTTGACGGGCGTATTTTTTCTAGGTGCAGTAGTCAATGGCTCGGAATACTTTAATTTCATCATGGCCCCTGCGACACAACACGCCGAACCAGCGGCGTTGACATTTTTCCCACATCAGGCTACGCGCTCGATTCAAGGCCACGTTATTGACAAGTTCAGCGCCGAGAAGCTTGATCGGCTTGAGGATGCGGAGCGCCAAGGCTACAAAATCAATGGGGAGGCAAGTCGCAGAAATCTGGTAATTATTGTCGTCGACGCCTTGAGGCCCGACCATCTGAGTATCTACGGATATGCGCGAGACACCACGCCAAATTTGCGGGCACTCGAAAAGACGGGAGCATTGCGCAAAGTGAACGGAGTTCGATCCTCGTGCGGTGAATCCTCGTGCGGCCTACTTAGCATCGCCAGCGCGAAGTATGTGCACCAGTTCTCCAACCGCCCATTTACCCTGCAACAGATTCTGAAGCGATATGGCTACAAAATACACATGATCTTGGGCGGCGACCATACAAATTTCTATGGGTTAAAGGAACTCTACGGCGAAGTAGACAGTTATTTTGACGGATCAATGGCGCACGGATACTTCAAGAACGATGACCAGTTGGTCGTCGACCGGACGAAATCGTTGGCCCCCTGGGACGGCCAGCCGGTCATGATTCAGTTCCACTTGATGTCCGCTCATGTGCTGGGCAAGCGCCACGAAGCGTCGATCCGCTATCGTCCGTCCGGCAGCTACGCGCTACCTCAATACCATAACACCGCGAACATCGAACGTGCGGTCAATTTTTATGACAACGGTGTTACGCAGACCGATGCCGTAATTCATGAACTTCTGACCACTTTGAAAAACAAAAAGTACCTGGAGAACGCCTTGGTCGTCATAACGGGAGATCATGGCGAGTCACTGGGAGAACACGGCGTGTTCGCTCACGCCAATAGCGTGTACGAAGAAGCGCTGCGCATTCCATTGGTCTTTCTGTCTTAGGCTACACACCATCAGCGATCTCCGATCATAGACTTGCCGCATCGCAGGTCGATATTGCACCTACAATTCTTGCGGATTTTGGTATGGCGCGTCCAGCTACATGGGCCGGAATTCCGCTACAAGATTCAGACACCAGGGAATACACGTATTTTCAGGAAGGCAATGACGTTGGGGTCATCGATCACCGCGACCGCCGGAATGTGTGGAAGTACTGGACGAATGTAAAAAGCAGGAAACAATTCGCATTCAACCTTACGACAGACGCCAAAGAAAATTTGAATTCCATCGATTCCTTGCCGCCTAATTACTTGCGTAGCTTACAATTGCAGTTGATGCAATTGCGTTCGGTCGCAAATGGCCCTCAATAACAAAGGGGGCTTTCTTAAAAACGTTTGCAATCATCTGTTTAAATGCGAATCGCATTACCAGCAGCGCGAGAATAGTTTGCGCGAGGGGATGCCTTTCGACCACACGCACTGACGCCACAACTACATATTGATCCAACCCTGCGCCCAGAAACGCGGCGACACCAAGGAACCAGGCAGACGGGTCGCTAGATAAGCGGCCTCTCGCTGTTCAATATGTCCGACGTCTGGCAGTACTCCATAGGCTATGCTGCCCGCTGCCAGCACGATGATCGCCGCACACAGCCTTTTTTCCAAGGCAGCGCAGCGTTCCATGCTGCTTCGTACCGTGAAATAGGATCCCATTGCCCACCCACAGATCAATGCCAGCAAGGTCTGGCTGACCGGCATCACCATTATGCCGTCGACCATGGCTTGTGCAGCAGCCCCGGCAAGCGCCGCCAGCAATGCCACCGCCGTCAACCCGGCTTGCGCGCCCGAACCGGCAGTAGCTCGCCTGACCCACCTGGCAAACGCCAGCCCTCCTGCGGCAAACACCACCGTGAACAGTAGCGCTGCGGGAATGCCCCACTCCGCCATGAACTGCAGTACCGCGTTGTGAGGATGCGCTGCAACCGCGTTTGCGTAATAGGCAAAGTGCATCGGCCCGATGCCCAACAGTGGGTTTTCCCTGAAAAATCCGATGGCCGCAGTCCAGATAACCTCGCGCCCCGATAAAGAAACAATATCCTCTGCGCGATGCAAAAAAACCGCCGGTTGATTGATCAATTGCGGCACCAGCAACACGAATGCCACGTAACACAGCAAACCGCAGACCAGCGCCGAAAGCTGCCATTTTATCCAGCGCCGACCGGTCTGACCGCCGAACACTAGGACTGCCAGAACACCCACGGTTAACGCAACCCAAGTACCGCGGGTACCTGACGCCGCAGCGAGCATCCACCACAAAGCAGGCACAACGCTCAGCAACAACCGCTGTTTCAGCGTCTTAGCCCAGAGCATCGCGGGCAGCATCAGAAACGGCAGCAGCATGGTCTGTACATGACCAAAAAACCGGATATTCGAAAACCCGGTGAACAACTCGCGCACGTTGAAGACTTGACCGTAGCTGGCCCCGACCGTCAGCATGGCGAGGTAAACTACCACGACCTTTGCCACGTATGCGGTTGCGGTCGCATATATCACAACCACCAGCAACCGATCCAGACTGTCTCCACCGCTCCGTCGGCCGACGGCGACGCCCAGCACCACGACCAGCAGCAGCAAGAGCATGGCCCATTCGAGCAACGCCCAGCGCCAAAGAGGCGCGTTCATTGCGGACACGATGCCCAACGCAAAGGCAGTAAACAGCGCCACACGGCTCCAGCGCGGCAGCGCCGCCCAAGTACGCGCGAGGGCATTACCCGCTGCAGACAGGGTAAGACAAAGAATCACAACGACGCCCATCAGCACCAACTGTGCGATACGCTGGCCATCGTGCCAGGTCAGACTGGGTGCCAAATCGACATTCGGCGCCATGAACACATACACAGCAACGACTAGCACAAACCATGATGCGGGCGCGATTGACCAACGGCCAAATTCACTGCGCAACTTTTCAATGAACATGGCAACGTGCTGTTAACTCATACGCACTGATGACCCGGGATACTTTCAGCACTGCCAATTCTGCGCGCCTCTG
>JAYVQD010000195.1:0-2165 GCA_043777275.1 Nitrosomonadales bacterium | reverse complement strand
GTGCGATGGTGGTAATGGCCTTTGTCATGAACCCGCTGTCGGCGACTAGCGTTTATCTGTTTTCCGCCGCGATTGGATTTCTGTGGCTGGGCACCGCACCGATCACCAGTGCGTTGATAGCGCAGATTTTCGGCGTACGATATTTGTCCACTTTAAGCGGCTGCGCCTTCATGTTTCATCAAACCGGCAGCTTCCTCGGCGTGTGGCTCGGCGGACGGATTTTCGATACCACGGGTTCGTACACCCTGATGTGGTGGATCACCATCATCGCGGGTTTTGTAGCGGCACTGCTTACCCTGCCGGTGGACGAACGCGAGATTCCGCGCACCGCCAGCTCCCCGGTGTAACGCGCCACTGCACGTCGGCAGTTAGCTCGCAACGCGCGCGGCTTCCTCCCGCAACCACCCCCGAAAAGCAGCCACTGCCGGACGTTCATCCGCATGTTCACCTGCGGCCATGTAATACCCGTCAGGCAGTTTCACCGCCAAACCGAAGGGTGCCACGAGCTTGCCGTTCGCGAGTTCCTCAGCCGCCAGCACGGGCATGCTGGCAAGCACGCCTACCGCGTCGATCGCAGCCTCAAATGCCAGTACCGCATGGCTAAAGTGCGGGCCCTTGTTGGAATCGACATCGGTGACGCCGGCGGCATTGAGCCAGCGCCCCCAGAACGGTTCGTTGTCGTAGAGTTGGCCGGTATCGTCGTGCAGCAGCAGATGATGCTTAAGATCCGCCGGCTCTTTTAACGGAAACTCACCGTTGAGCAGCTTCGGACTGCAAATGGGCGTCACGCTCAGATCGATGAGGCGCTCAACCTGGATACCGGGCACATTGCCGCGACCGTAGAGTATGGCCACGTCCGAATCAGCGAGCCAGGCTTCGACGGTGGCGCGCTCCGCCACGTCGCCTTTGCCATCGACGCTAACGCGCCGCATGCGCGCCGAGATACGCACGTCGATTTCAGGATGCGCTGCGATAAAGCGATGCAGACGCGGCATCAGCCAGCGCGACGCAAACGACGGCGCCGCACTGACCGTCAGCGCGCCGCCATTTTGGTGGCTGCGCAGGTGCGCAACTGCCTGTGCAAGGCAATCGAAACCTTCGCCCAGCTTGGGCAGTGCAGTCTTCGCGACATCGGTTAGTTCCAGCGCCCGGTTATAGCGATGAAACAACTGCACACCTAAATATTCCTCCAGCGTGCGTATCTGATGACTGACTGCCGCCGACGTAACGTTTAGTTCGATAGCGGCTTTTTTAACACTTAAATGCCGGGCGGCGGCCTCAAAGGCTTTGAGGGAATTCAACGGGGGCAAGCGCACGGGCATGGCAACTCCTGATTAGTTTATCTAATGCGGTAAATCAATAGATATAGCTTGATGCAACGCAACATTTTAGCGAGTATTCTGTCTACAGAGTTGTAGTAAGCAATTGATATTAAATGTGTAATAGTTATCACTTAATATCAATAATTGACTGACTTAAATGGGGATATACCATGGAAAAGACGACGGAAATCAAAGAAAGTTCACTGCTATATAGAAAAATTGATGAATTGGGTCTCACCCGCAATGAGCATTCCAAGGCCATTGGCGCATTGAAAGCTGCCGATAGGTTAACGGACACGCTTTATTGGGTAATAGGCAAACTCCGGCAACGGAGTGGCCCACTGAACCCCAAGTTCAAGCTCAAGCACGAGTAAGATAAAGTAAGCTGGGCACAAGCCGAGTGTCCGTCGAGGCGAAAGCAACCGAGCCTCGTTTTCTATATTTTGGCGCGATGGCATCGCGCGCAGCACGCTGCAACTTTCACTGCGCGAATTTACTTCAACATCGGCTGAAGGCGCGTCATGATGGCCGGCGCGTCCGGCTCCGTCGCGCTACGAAAACCGTAGACGGTTTTTCCGTCTGCCGCGATCAAATATTTGTGAAAATTCCACTGCGGCGCCTCGCCTGACGCCGCCGCCAGCGCGCGGAACAGCGGACTGGCTTTGGCACCCGTCACCGCGCCCTGCTCGATCATCGGAAATGCTATCGCATACGTCCGGCGGCAGAAGTTGGCAATTTCCTTGTTGCTTGCCAGTTCCTGATTAAAGTCATTCGACGGAAACCCCAGCACCACCAGCCCGCGCCGCCCATATTGCTGGTGCAGCGCTTCGAGCTTGTCGAACT
>JAYVQD010000194.1:0-8361 GCA_043777275.1 Nitrosomonadales bacterium | reverse complement strand
TTCCTGCCGCGGGATATAATGTAAGTATTTGTTTTAAAACGATATTTTATATTTTTCTGATGACGCTGATTTTAGTGCTTGGCACCGCCGTCAGTGTCGCTGCCACACACGACGACGCCGAAGTCCAGCGCTGGATCAAGTCACACGCGCAACGCAGTAACAGCGCCGAGTTGACCCCTGCGCGATCGAGCGTGGTGGGCGATCTCGATGGCGATGCGCGCAACGACCTAGCCGTGCTTTTCACGTTACGCGCGCGCAGCACAGAGCACGAACGGCACGAACGGCGCGATCGGCACGATCAGCACAATCAGCACGGCCAGCGCGGTGAGCGGCGCTACCTTGCGGTGTTCAAGCGGCAGCGTGAGGGTGCGCGTGAGGTGTTGCGCTACCACGCGCATGTGCTGGTGGGCGGAACCGGCGCCGCCGAAGCCAATCGCGTGGCAATACTCAACAAAACGGTGGTGGTGGAAATGCTCACGCACCGGGCGGGCGACGCTGTTTGTTGCCCGACGCGGTCCTCCACGCGGCGCTATCGTCTCGCGCCTAAGGGACTGACTGTGGTGAAGGCGCCGGTCAAATAGCAGGCTGCCGGGCTGGCGTTTGGCCGCCGGGGTAGCTTCGACTTAGCCCCGGCTTAGGAGAACCGCTCGTGGCAGAGTAGAATTCGCCCTCTTTCACGGTATTTCCCCCACCATTCAGACTCGGAGTCACACCATGGGCAAAGGCGACAAACGCACCAAACGCGGCAAGATTTTCAAAAGTTCATACGGCAATACCCGCCCGCAGGGTAGCAAGGCCATCAAAACCGTGGCCGGATCAAAGCCGAAGAAGACCGCCAAAAAAGCCTGATGTTGTAGCGCCGGCATTGACTGACGGCGCGCGGAGCGTGCTGTGACATTTGCATCAGGGTCGAGACTCGATAGCGGTAGCCGCTTTCCGTGGATGACGCTGGCGCTGGCAGGAACCGATGGCGGCCATCTCACGCTGCCCAACGACTGGGCCGGACACGCCGGCGCAGTGTTGTTCTATCGCGGACATTGGTGACCGTACTGCCGTCAGCAGTTAGCTGACTTTCAGTCGCGCCTCGGTGACTTCGACAAGCTGGATTGCCGCCTGGTGGCGGTGTCGGTGGACACGCAGCCGGAGGCGCGCAAAACCATCGTTGAGCACGCGCTTACGTTCCCCGTGGCGTACGGCGCGGACGGCCCAAAACTCGGTGCACTCACCGGCGCATTCTGGGATGACAAACGCCAGTGTTTGCAAGCCACCGGTTTTATCATCAAAGCGGATGGCACGCTGGCGCACGCGCTCTACAGCACCGGGCCGATCGGGCGCTACACCGCCGCCGAAGCGCTGAAAATTCTGGAAAAAATTGTGCTGGGGTGAGGGGTGAAGGGTGGGGTGCGGGTGCGCCAGACTCACAGCACTTTCACCACCATCGGGTGATCGCACAATTCCTGATACAGCGCATCCAACTGCGTTTGTGACGTGGCTTGAATGGTGCAGGTCAGGCTCAAATACTTGCCTTTGCTGCTAGGGCGCATTTCCATTTCGGCGCCATCGTATTCGGGCGCGTGGCGCTTGACCGCATCGAGTATCGACTGCGCGTAGCCCGAGCGCTGGAAGCCGATAATCTTCAGCGGAAAATCACACGGAAATTCAAGCAGGCTGGATTCGGTCATAACGTTCGCGCCGCGGAGCAGGGTTGCACGCGCCTCATGAGCGCCTCACTTACGCATAACATCGCGCTTGAAATCCTGATACAGCGTGTGCATGCGGCGAAACAGCAGGCCGGGCGCGCCGTCGCCGACGGGTTTGCCGTCGAGCGTGGTCACCGCCAGCACTTCCTTGGTCGAAGACGTCACCCAGATTTCATCGGCGTCGCGCGTTTCGGCTTCGGAGATGTCGCGCACTTCGACTTCAAACTCGCGCGCGTGCGCGATGTCGAGCACCACGTCGTAGGTAATGCCGGGCAGCACCAGATGGTTTTTCGGCGGCGCCAGCAGCACGCCGTTTTTCACCACGAACACATTGCTGGCCGAAGCCTCGGTGAGATTGCCGTCACGAAACAAAATGGTTTCCACCGCACCGGCATCTGCCGCCATTTGACGCAGCAGGCAGTTGCCCAGCAGCGATACCGATTTCACGTCGCATTTGAGCCAGCGGAAGTCAGACGCCGTGATGGCCGCTACGCCGTGGTCGATCTGCGCGGGCGGCGGCGTGGTCAGCGGGCCCGACATCATGAACACCGTCTGTTTCACGTCTTTCGGAAACGCATGATCGCGTTTGGCCACGCCGCGCGTGACTTGCAGATAAATCGATTGATCGTCGCCTGCGTCATTGTTTTTCGCGATGATCTCGTGCATGAGTCGGGTCCACTCGGCGTCGCTGAGCGGATTGGCGAGGCGTATGCCGTCAAGGCTGTGCTGCAGGCGCCGCAGATGCTCGGGCAGGCGGAAGGGGTGGCGTGAATAGGCGGGCACCACTTCGTATACGCCGTCGCCAAAAATAAAACCGCGGTCGAGCACGGGGATGCGCGCCTCATCAAGCGGCATGAACACGCCATTCAGGTAAACGATTTCGCTCATGCGCGCCTCACTGAGAACTCATTGCAGACTCATTGCCAATAAAGCCGGATCGCATCCCACGCGCGACCGAACATTCCCGCGACCGGCACATCTTCCAGCGCGACCGCGGGCAGCGTGTGGTAAGGCTTGCCGTTTAATTCGAGCTTTAGTGTGCCAATCGGTTGTCCGCTGCGCAGCGGCGCCAGCAGCGGCTGCACGGTTTCCATTTTTGCCTTGAGCTGGGCGGCCTCGCCTCTGGGCACCGTCACGAACAGGCCATTCGGAAAACCGATTTTCACCGTGTTGAGCGTGCCTTTCCAGACGCGGGGCGTGGCGGCGGCCTGTTGCGCCTCATACAAACGCACGTTCTCAAAGTTCTGATAGCCGTAGTTCAATAGTTTTTGGCTTTCGGCGGCGCGCGCGGCATCCGACGCGGTGCCGAGCACGACGGAAATCAGGCGGCGGTTATCGCGCCTGGCGGAGCTGATGAGGCAGTAGCCTGCCGCTTCGGTATGCCCGGTTTTGACGCCATCGACGGTTGCGTCGCGCCACAGCAGCCGGTTGCGGTTGGCTTGGGTGATGTCGTTGTAGCGGAATTCTTTTTGCGCATACAGCGGGTAATGCTCCGGGTAATCGCGGATCAGTGTTGCCGTGAGTTGCGCGAGATCGCGCGCGGTCGAGGTGTGCTTGGGCGCGGGCAGGCCGGTGGAATTGACGAAATTCGTGGCGGTGAGTCCCATGCGTTTGGCTTCGCGATTCATCAGCGTGACAAACGCCTCTTCGGTGCCGGCCACGGCCTCGGCCAGTGCGATGGTCGCGTCGTTGCCGGACTGGATAATCATGCCGCGCATGAGTTCATTCACGGTGACGGGAATATCGACCTGGATGAACATGCGTGAGCCGGTCGCTTTTCGCGCGCTATCCGACATCGTGACGATCTGATCCGGCTTGAGTTTTTTTTGCTTGAGCGCGTCGAATACCAGATAGGCGGTCATCAGCTTGGTGAGCGACGCCGGCTCGAAGCGCTCGTCGTGCTTGTAGCCGGTGATGAGTTGCCCGCTCTGGGTATCCAGCAGCACCCAGGCGCGTGCGGCGATTTGCGACGGCAGCGGATCGGCGGCGTAAGCGACGTGGGCTACGGATACTATGGACGCCACGGACGCACTCAGCGCCAGCAGGCTGACAAAACGTTTCAGGAGTCGATTTAGCATGGTGCGATTATACGTCGGCTGCGCCGGTGCGATGGCGGTCAGGACAAACACGCGCCTTACCGGTCTTTGGGGACATTACGTTACTTACGGTCTTGGTCTTGATCGAGGTAGCGCTGCATGGCAGCGCGCATGAGCTGCACGTTGTTCTGAAAATTGCGGCAACCGTTGCAGAGGCACAGGTGCAGCTTCAGCCAGAACCTTTCGACGAAGGTTAGCGGCTGCTCGTGCCGGCGCGAAAGTGCTTCGGAGGCCTGTTTGCAAGTCAGTGGTTTCATTGCCTTCCGAACCATTTCATTTCCAGGCACTCGCGCAGACTCAGGCGTGCGCGGTGCAGGATTACCCAACAATTCGTCGTGGAAATGTCGAGTTCCTTACAGATGTCCCCGGTGGGCAACTCCATCACCTCGCGCATCATGAAGGCGCGCGCGGTTTTGGCCGGCATGCTCTTCGCGCATTGCTCGAAAACCGCCATGAACGCCTTGTTCTCCAGCGCTTTGTCGGGGTCGCCCCAGTGGGACGGCGGCTGGCGCCAATGACCATTTTCAAGAAACAGCGCATCAACGGCCTCGGCTTCGCTTTGATCGCTGTCCGGGCCATTGTGGCCGGAGACCAGCGGCTGCTCGCGCGATTGCCGCCGGATGTGATCGATAATTTTGTGTTTCAGGATGCCGGTGAGCCAGGTTTTTACCGATGACTTGCCGCCGAACCGATCCCAGCCTTCCAGCGCCGCGATCAGCGTGTCCTGCACCGCGTCTTCGGCGGCGCCCGCATCACGCAACTGCAACGACGCATAGCGCAACAGGTACGAGCGATGCTGCTCGATCTCCTGCGTGTGGCTAGGGATGGACGGCGTAACGCGAGAGGGCATATATAATTTATTGTTTAAAAACAGATACTTATGAATTTATTCGGCAGCAGTACTCTTGAATTGAAAGGTCAGGCTCCCATATTCGATGCATCGGCGCCATTACGGGCGCTTCACAAAAATGGAGATTCTGTCATGGTAAATATAGCGCGTTTTTCACCGTTGGATGATGCATTCAATCAACTGCTGCGCGGCTTCGTGGTGCGGCCGGTCAATCAGGACGAGCAGGAAGCGGCAGCGAAATTTCGGGTCGATATCGCCGAAAGCGACAAGGCTTACACGGTGTATGCCGAGTTGCCGGGCGTGAAAAAAGACGACATTCAGATTTCGATCGATGGCGATCAGGTAGCGATCAGCGCCGCGACGCGCACCGAAAAAGAGGTCAGGGAAGGCGAGCGGGTATTGCGCACCGAGCGCTATGCGGGCAAGTTCTACCGCGCGTTTGCGCTGGGCAGCGCGCTGGATGAAGACACCGCGAGCGCCAAGTACGCCGACGGCGTGCTGGAACTGACGCTGCCGAAAAAAGCGGCTGCGGCAGCGAAGCGCGTCACGATTCAATAACGATTCACCAGCGGGAAACAGCAGCGGGGCGGCAGGGAATGCGCCCCGCTGTTTTTTTGCTCGTGTAAAATGAGCGAGTCCTCACCTCAAGCCTTCTTTTGCCTATGACGACGCCCTCATCCAACACCAGCAACACCAGCAACACCAGCAACACCAGCAACACCAGCAACACCAGCAACACCAGCAACACCGGCAACGCCAGCAGCGCTACCAGCGCCACCGTTAAAGCCCAGATACTGGCCGAAGCGCTGCCGTATATTCAGCGCTTCCACGGCAAAACCATTGTCGTGAAATACGGCGGTAATGCCATGACTGATCCCGCGCTGCAGGAAGGTTTCGCGCGCGATGTGGTGCTGCTCAAATTGGTGGGCATGCACCCGGTGGTGGTGCATGGCGGCGGGCCGCAAATCGACGAGTGGCTGAAAAAAATCGGCAAGAAGGGGGAATTCAAACAGGGCATGCGCGTCACCGACGCCGAGACCATGGATGTGGTCGAGATGGTGCTGGGCGGTCAGGTCAACAAAGACATCGTCAATCTCATCAACAAGCACGGTGGCCGCGCGGTGGGGCTGACGGGTGCGGACGGCGGCTTGATTCACGCGCGCAAGATGCAGATGCCGAACGCCGACAAGCCCGGCGAATTTATCGACATCGGCATGGTGGGCGAAGTCGAGAGCATTGATCCGGGCATCGTGCAATTGCTGCACACGCAGAATTTCATACCGGTGATCGCGCCCGTGGGTATCGGCAAAAACAATGAGTCGTACAACATCAATGCCGATTTGGTGGCCGGCAAAGTCGCCGAGATACTCAAAGCTGAAAAGCTGGTGGTGCTGACCAACACGCCGGGCGTACTCGACAAAAACGGCAAGCTGCTGACGGGGCTGACCGCAAAAAACATCGACGCATTGTTCGCCGACGGCACCATTCACGGCGGCATGCTGCCGAAGATTGCGTCGGTACTCGATGCGGTGAAAAACGGCGTCAACACCTGTCACATCATCGACGGCCGCGTTGAACATGCGCTGTTGCTGGAGATTCTGACCAACGAAGGCGTGGGCACGTTAATCAAGAGCCGCTGAGCGTGCGACCACAGATCGCGCGACAGGGTTACGCATGGATATTCGATCTCGACAACACGCTGCACAACGCCACCGCGCATATCTTTCCGCGCATCAACCGCGCCATGACGCAGTATGTGCAGACGCATCTGAACCTCACCGAAGCCGACGCCAATGCGTTGCGCCAAACCTACTGGCGGCGCTACGGCGCGACCATACTCGGTTTGATCCGTCATCACGACACCGACCCCGCGCATTTTTTGTGGCACACGCATCAGTTTCCCGATCTGCACAACGTGCTGGTGGCCGAGCCCATGCTGCGCGCAACGCTGACGCGATTGCCGGGACGCAAGTTCGTGTTTTCCAATGCCCCGGTGCATTACGCGCACGCGGTGCTGCGCGCGCTGGGTATCATTGACCTATTTTCGGATGTTTACACCATCGAACACACGCGTTACCAGCCCAAGCCCGACACCTTCGGCTTTCTGCGGTTATGCCGCAGTCACCACCTTCGTCCACGACGCTGTATCATGGTCGAAGACAATCTGGAAAACTTAAGAACCGCCAAACGGCTGGGCATGAAAACTGTTTGGGTGACCGGCGCGGCGATCGTGCAAGGCAGGGCGCCGGGCTATGTGGATCAAACCGTGCGCAGCGTGGCGCAGTTGCCGCACCGGCTGGCGCAGTTGCCCTGAAGCAAACGAAAAATAGAACCGTAAAGGATGAGCGTGGCGAGAACCGGAGACCGCAAGAATCAGATTTTACAAACACTGGCGCAGATGCTGGAGCGGCCCGTCGCGGAACGGGTCACCACCGCGGCGCTGGCCAAGCGGCTGGATGTGTCGGAGGCGGCGCTGTACCGGCATTTTTCGGGCAAGGCGCAGATGTTTGAAGGGTTGATTGATTTCGTCGAAAGTACGTTGTTTGCGTTGATCAACAAAATTACCACCGACGAAAAAAGCGGCGTGCGCCAGGTCGAGGCGGTGATCAGCGTGCTGCTCGGCTTTGCGCAAAAAAATCGCGGCATGACGCGCGTGCTGATTGGCGACGCGCTGGTCAACGAAGACGACGCGCTGCAACAACGCATCAACCAGTTGCATGAACGGCTGGAGGCGACCGTGCGTCAGTCGTTGCGTTTCGCGGTGACGCAAAATGAAATCGCGCCGGATGCCGATCTCGGCGCGCAGGCCAACCTCGCCATCAGTTTTGTGATTGGCCGCTGGCACCAGTTCGCCAAAAGCGGCTTCAAGCGCGACCCCACCGAGATGTGGGCCAAACAGTGGAAGCAATTGATGGAAGGCGTGCTGGCGTGAGTCCAGCACCGATGACTATGGGGAAAACACGATGGCAACCTTGACTACGGAACAAATGGCGGAGTTGCTGCTCGGCATAGCGCGCTCTCAACTGGCGATGGCCGATGCGATGGAAAGCGCGAAAAGCGGATTCAAATCCACGCACCTGCGCGGCGCCGTGGAAAGTGCGGCGCGCATCAAGGTGAACCGGCCCACGGCGCTGGCGGATTTTCCGTCACGCCTGCTGTTGCAGATGCTGGGACGTAACGCGCCGACCGTCACAGACGTAGCCGAAGACCTTCAGGCGCTGTTGAATTCGAATTCGGGCACCAATGCAGACGAAAGTCTGGGCATCACGGGTTCTCTGGATATGACGCGCTGACCGTGCTTTCAGGTTGAGCGCACGGTGTTTGCCGCGCCGCACACAGCGCAGGCGGGGTCTTTTTTCAGCGTGATGGTGCGGATGTCCATGGTCAGCGCATCCAGCAGCAGCAAGCGCCCGGCCAATGTCTTGCCCGCGCCGGTTAATACTTTCAGTGCTTCGGCGGCTTGAATGCAACCGACGATGCCGGTCAGCGGCGCGAATACGCCCATCACCGCGCAGCGCACTTCTTCGCTTTGCGCGTCTTCGGGAAACAAGCACGCGTAGCACGGCGCGCTGTCATCGCGCATATCAAACACCGAGATTTGCCCGTCAAAGCGCACGCCCGCGCCCGACACCAGCGGTTTTTTGTGCGCGACACATGCGCGATTAACCGCGTGGCGCGTGGCGAAGTTGTCGCAGCCGTCGAGCACCACGTCGGC
>JAYVQD010000193.1:0-8379 GCA_043777275.1 Nitrosomonadales bacterium | reverse complement strand
CTGTTCACTTAGCCGTTCGTGGTGAGCTTGTCGAACCACAAATGCCCTTCGACAGGCTCAGGGCGAACGGGCAAAGGGCTTAAGTGAACAGCATTGCGGCCTGACCGGTGGTGCGACGGCAGGAAGGCAGAAAGCCTTAACGATTACTGCACCCGCCGACATTCGATGCTTACGCTCGATGCTTCCGCCGCAAAAGCGCCCCGCCCGCCACCAGCATCGCCGCGTTCGACATGAACACCGGCACAAAACCAAACGCCGCGCCCACACTGCCGAAGAACAGCGGAATGCACAAGTGCGCGACGTTGTTGACCATCACTCTGAGCCCTGCGGCTTCGGAGGTTCTGCCCGCGGGCGCGAGTGCGTAGATCAGCGACATCGACATGGGCTGGCCGGCGCCCACGCCGACGCCGAGGATGAATGCCACCATGGCGAGTAGCCATGGGTTCACGAAAAACGGGAACAGCACAAAGGCAAACGCGGCTATGAAGATGCCGTAGACCAGTATCTCCGCTTCGCTCGTGCGTTTTGCCAAGGCGGGCAATCCGATACGCACGATGAAGGTCGCCAGCGCAAACGTGGCGAGCACGGTACCGATCACCGAGGCTGACAACCCGAGTGAGTGGCCGTATATCGGGAAATAAAACTGAAACAAATCCCACGCGGCGGAAAGAATGCCGCTGGCGATGAACGCGCCGCGCAGCTTGGGCATTTTCCACAGATCGAGCACGCGATTCTGCGCAGCGTCGTGGGCGGGTTTTACCGCTTTAGGCAGGAAATCCGGTTTTAGCCACATCAACAGGAACGGCGCCACGGTAAACCCGGACAGCACCAGGAACGCCTTGAGATGGCCCAGGTGATCGATGGCGAAGCCGGAGGTAAACGGCCCGATCAAACCGGCTGCCGAGAAACCCAGACTGACCAGCGAATAATTACGCGCGCGGTTTTCCGGACCGCCAACGCCGCCGGCAGTGCCATGCACGGAGACGAAAAAGAAATGAAACGATGAGCCGATCAATAGCGCAGAGATATAGAGCGCGATCAGCCCCGGAAACAGCGGCGGCAACAGCATGGCGATGCCCACGCCCACCGTGCCCGCCATCATCGGGCCGCGCGGGCCCAGCCGGTCGGCGAGGCGGCCCGCGTAGATGGCGAAGAACAAGGGGCAGATCGCGTACAGCGCCATCAGCACGCCGATGGTGAATTGGTTTGCGCCGAGTTCCAGCGCGTACAGTGACATCACCATGCGGCTGCCGCTGAAACACGAATGGTTCAGCAGGCACAGCAGGGTGATTAGGTAAATGGGCATGACTGAGGAGACACGAAGTCGATTCCCACTCGGGAAAACGGAAGCGGTTTATTTTACACGCCACTGCCGGAAATCCCCATGCTATTCCACATTATAGCCAATTCATTCGAGCGCTTTCGATGGAAGCAGTTGCGCAGATTCCCCCTCACCCTGGCCCTCTACCCTAGGGGAGAGGGGATGACTCTGTTGCGCGGCGCGTGTTCCGACAGGGGCAACTACAGCGGCAGTCTCGCCACCAAAAGACCGCATAATGGCAAACCGCTATGCGGCGATGGAAAGGTAATGCACGGAAAATAATTGCGCCGCATCCGTCCAGCAATGCGCGGCGGCAAAACCCGCTTCGCGCGCGAGCTGCTGAAACTCAGCGACGGAATACTTGCAGGAATTTTCGGTGTGGATGGTCTCGCCCGCACGGAAATGAAAGGTCTGCCCCGCGACACTGACGGACTGTTCGCGCAGGCTGCGCAGATGCATTTCAATACGGCCTTCATCGGCATCGTAGAACGCGTGATGCTCGAACGCGCCCACATCGAAGTTGCCGCCCAGCTCGCGATTGATGCGCGTGAGCAGATTCAAGTTGAAAGCAGCGGTCACGCCTTGGGCGTCGTTGTACGCGGCGTGCAGGCGCGCGGGGTCTTTTTTAAGATCGACGCCCACCAGCATGGCGCCGCCCGGCCCGGCAACGCCATGGGCGTGGCGCAGAAAGGCCAACGCCTCCGGCCGTGTGAAGTTGCCGATGGTCGAGCCGGGGAAATAAATTACGCGGCGGTGCGGGCTTACGTTGTCGATTACCGGCAGTTGCAACGGGCGTGAGTAGTCGGCACACACGGCCGCCACCTGCACGGCGGGGTACGCCGCAGCGAGCTCGGCGGCGCACTGCTGTAGCGCGCTACGCGAAATATCGATGGCCATGTAGGCCACCGGCGCCAACGCCTCAATCAGCACGCGTGTTTTGCGCCCGGAACCGGCGCCGTATTCGATCAGCAGGCATTGCGGCCCCAGCAGGCGCGCCATCTCGGCGGCGCTGGCCTGCATCATCGCGAGTTCGGTGCGGGTGGGATAGTACTCCGGCAGCACGCAAATGGCTTCAAACAATTCACTGCCGCGCGCATCATAAAAATACTTGGGCGCCAGCGATTTGCGCGGCTGCGCCAAGCCGCTCAGCACGTCGCTGCGTAGATTTTCGCTATCGGGATCAAGGTCGTGAAACAGGAATTCGGTACGCGGCGGCATGGCAGGGGCGGTGAGCATATCAACCGCGCAAAGGCTAAAAGGGTAACACGGCAAGCGCAGTCAACCGACGTGCATGCGTCCCGCGTGGTACTCGATCCACTTCTTGATGCGGTTCGCATCGCCCGATCGGCTCAGCCGCCCCCATGAATCGAGCAGCACGATAACCACTGGCGAACCTGCAATCACCGTTTGCATCACCAGGCAGCGCCCGGCTTCGCGTATGTAACCCGTTTTGGATAACTCAATGTTCCAGTCGGAGCTCGGTATCAGCGCGTTGGTATTGCGGAATTCAAGCGTGCGCCCGCTGAAACTCTGCACCGCGTAACCATTGCCGGTGGAATACTGCCGGATCAATGGATATTGATAGGCCGCCGTCACCAGCTTCGCCAGATCCTGCGCCGTGGAGACGTTACCGCTGGAAAGCCCGGTGCCGTCCACAAACGACGAATGCATCATGTCGAGCGACATCGCCTTAAGGTTCATTTCCCGCACGAATGCGGCAATGCCACCGGGGTAAGCTCGCGCCAGCGCCGACGCCGCACGGTTCTCCGAGGACATCAATGCAAGCCGCAGCATTTCGTCGCGTGTCAGCACGGTGCCGATCTGCAAGCGCGATCCGGTGTTCTTTACATGATCGAGGTCTTCTTCCGTCAACGAGATTTGTTCGTCGAGCGGCAATTTGGCGTCGAGTACCACCATCGCCGTCATCAGTTTGGTAATCGAAGCAATGGGTGCTACAGCGTTAATGTTTTTGTTGTAAACCACATTTCCGCTTTGCATATTGACCACCAGCGCAGCAGTCGATTGCAAGTCAAGCACATCGGGATTGAAAACCTCCGGTGCCGGCTGCGCGGCGCGCTTCGCCACCTGCATGGTTTTGCCTTGGCGCGCCGGGCCACGTGGCGCCGCTTTGGCGACCGCTTTCACGGCAGGTTTGGCCACCTTGGTGGCCACCGGTTTGAGGCGACCCTCTGCCTTGGGTTGCAGTGCGTGGCTGTTAACCACAAAAACACACAAGATCAGCAACAGACAATAGCGAATCACCCCACCCTCCCGAACAAATAATATCCTGTAAAAATACAGGGTTACGACAGTTATTTCAAGTGTTTTCCGAGAATATTCCGTGACTTTGTGGCGACTTTCGACTATCCCGTCGCTCAATGCGTGAGCGCAGCCATGGCACACAAGGTTAAACGCATGTCACAGCCATTGGGTCTACGCGGCGCGCAGCGGTGACCGTGGCAGGAGGCGCCAAAGGCAAAAAAAACTCCGCGCAGGAAACCCGGCGGAGTTCAAAGAGGCCACACAACCACCCGCTCAGCACGGGTAATTGCGACTACCGGCCTCCGAGGAGGAATTTTCAGCGGGCTGTGGAAACCGGGCTTTCCTGACACTGTGCCACGACCGCTACAATGTTTAAAAAATATCAGTACGCGCTTACCGCAATCTTACGATTTGAAGTTGAACCGCCTTCATTTCACATAGTGTTATCCTTAAATCATGCGCATCCTGATTGCAGAAGACGACCCCGTATTGGCTGACGGCCTCACCCGCTCGTTGCGCTTGGGCGAATATGCGGTGGACTGCGTGAACGACGGGATCGATGCCGATCTTGCGCTGTCATCCCAAGCCTATGATCTGGCGATTCTTGATCTGGGCCTGCCGCGGCTGGACGGATTTGAGGTGTTAAAGCGGCTGCGGCGACGCTCATCGACCATACCGGTTTTGATATTGACGGCGCGCGACGCGCTGCCAGACCGTGTGCGCGGACTCGATCTCGGCGCCGACGACTATCTCACCAAGCCGTTTGATCTGCCTGAACTGGAGGCGCGCGTGCGCGCTCTGATCCGGCGCGGACAGGCCGGCGGCAGCGCAACGGTATCGCACGGAAATCTGAAACTGGATACCGTGGGACGCCGGGTGACTGTGGCGGACCAGCCGCTTGACCTGTCGGCGCGCGAGCTGGGTGTGCTTGAAGTGCTGATGATGCGCAGCGGCCGCGTCGTCAGCAAGGATCAATTGGCGGAAAAACTCTACAGTTGGGACGACGATGTGGGCACCAACGCAATTGAGGTCTGCGTACACCGCTTGCGCAAGAAAATAGAACCCGCCGGCGTGACTATACGCACCATACGCGGCCTCGGCTACCTGCTTGAGAAAGAACGCACGTGAACAGTCGCACCACGCTGCGCCGCCAGGTGCTGGCATGGGTGTCCATTCCGCTTGGCATTCTGTGGCTGGTCAGCGCATTCAACAACTACGACATCACCAAGCGCTTCGTTAACGTTGCTTACGACCGGGCGCTGCTCGAATCCGCGCTGGATATCGGGCGCCAGGTACGCGTGCTGCGCGGACGCGTCTACGTCGATCTTCCTGAAGTCGTGGTGCAAATGCTGCGCTCGCGCGAATCCGGTCAGTTTTTTTATCTGGTGACCGGCCCTGACAATGAATACATCACCGGCGAACCGGATCTCAAGCCCTCGAAAGCCGCGCCATCGGGACAGGCGGCCTACTACAACGATACCTATCTCAATCAGGACATTCGCGTCGCGGTCATCAAGCTCCCCGTGGAAACAGAAGAAGTGCGCGGACAGGTAACGGTGCAAGTCGCCGAGACGCTGTCTCCGCGCACTGATTTGTTGCGGGAAGTCTTGCTGCGCATGGCGCTGCCACAGACATTACTGGCCATTTTTGCCGGTGCAGTGATCTGGTTCGCGGTGGGCCGCGGGCTCGCGCCGCTCGCCGCGTTACGGCGAGAAATCGAACTGCGCTCGCATCGCGATCTGTCCGCGTTGTCGGTGAACAATGTGCCCGCCGAAGTGCGTCCGCTGGTCGAATCGACCAACGGACTGCTGCATCGAATGAGCCGGGTGTTGGCCGCGCAGCAACACTTCATCGCCGACGCGGCGCATCAGTTGCGCACCCCGATCGCGGGCCTGCGCACGCAAACCGAATTGGCGCGCCGGCAAACTTCGCCCGCCGACGTGGAGGCGGCACTGGCGCAACTGCAAACCGCCGCTGAACGAACAACCCATTTGGTCAATCAACTGCTGTCCCTCGCACGCGCCGAGCCGTCGGCGGAGCACGCGCAACCGCTGGAACAAATCAATCTCGGCGCACTGGCGCGCGAAGTCACCACGGAATGCGTGCCGCGTGCGCTGGCGCGGAATATCGATCTCGGTTTCGACAACGGCGATGCCTTACCGGAAATCCAAGGGGATGCTTTTCTGCTACGCGAAATGCTCAGTAACCTGATCGACAATGCAATTCGCTATACCCAACCGGGCGGACACGTGACGGTGCGCGTGTCTGCTGCGGACGGCAGCCTGCTGTTGTCCGTAGAAGACGACGGGCTGGGCATACCGGAGGCCGAGCGTGAAGCGGTGCTGGAGCGCTTTCATCGCGTGCTGGGCACCGGCGTCGAGGGCGCGGGACTAGGGCTATCCATTGTGCGTGAGATCGTGACGAGTCACGGGGGGCAAATCCGCTTGCTGCCCGGCCCGGACAATCGCGGCACGCTGGCGCTGGTCACGCTGCCGGCACACGTTTGATGGCCCTGACGCTCAGACTTTCGTCGCGTCTTTCTTTTCTTGTTGTTGTTCTTCCTGCTGCTGCAACGCCCACATCTGCGCGTAGGCGCCGGCGCGATCCAGCAATTCGCGATGCGTGCCGCGCTCGATGATGCGCCCGTGATCCATCACCAGAATCTGGTCGGCATCCATCACGGTGGATAGCCGATGCGCGATCACCAGCGTAGTGTGTCCGCGCGCGATGCGTTCGAGTTCTTCCTGTATGGCATTTTCTGATTTGGAGTCAAGAGCCGACGTGGCTTCGTCGAAAATCAATATCCTGGGGTTTTTCAGAATCGCGCGCGCAATCGCCACGCGCTGTTTTTCGCCGCCCGAAAGTTTGAGGCCGCGTTCGCCCACGGGCGACTCGTAGCCATCGGGCAGGCTCACGATAAAATCGTGGATATGCGCCGCGCGCGCGGATTCCAGCACTTCTTCGCGCGCGGCGCTAGTGCGACCGTAGTGAATGTTGTAGTAGATCGTGTCGTTGAATAGCACCGTATCCTGCGGCACGATGCCGATCGCCGCGCGCAGACTCGATTGCTGCACGTCGCGTATATCGGCGCCGTTCACGCGGATCACGCCGCCGCTCACGTCATAGAAACGATAGAGCAATCTCGCCAGCGTGGATTTTCCCGAACCGCTGTGACCGACAACGGCCACCTTATGGCCCGCCGGGATATCGAAACTCACATCAAACAGAATCTGCCGCTCGGGCTCATAGTTGAAATTCACGTTCTCAAAGCGCACGGTTGCGGGCTCGTCCGCGAGCGGTCGCGCGCCGGGCTGGTCCTGAATTTCACGGTTTTCTTCGAGCAGCCGGAACATGCGGTCCATGTCGATCAGCGATTGTTTGATTTCGCGATAGGCCATACCAAGAAAATTCAGCGGTATGTAGAGCTGAATCAACAGCGCATTCACCAGCACCAGATCACCCAGCGTCAGTGTTTTTGCCGCTACGCCCTGCGCGGCAAACACCATCAGTGTAGTTGCTGCAACAGCAATAATCGCGCTCTGGCCGATGTTAAGGGCCCCCAGCGACGCCTCGGTTTTTACTGCGGCCGCTTCGTAGCTGATGAGATTGGCATCGTAGCGCTGCGCCTCGAATTCTTCGTTATTGAAATACTTGACGGTTTCGTAGTTCAGCAGGCTATCGACGGCGCGCGTGTTCGCTTTTGAATCCAGTTCGTTGGCGCGGCGCCGAATGGCCGTGCGCCATTCGGTGATCGATATCGTGAAAACAATGTAGGCCACCACGGCGCCAAACGTCACCGCGACGAAACGCCAATCGAAGCGCGCAAACAACACCACCGCTACCAGCAAAAATTCCAGTATCACCGGAATAATCGAGAACAGCATGAACGTCAGCAGCGTGGAAATGCCGCGCGTGCCGCGCTCGATGTCGCGTGTCATGCCGCCGGTTTGGCGGTTCAGATGAAAACGCAGCGACAGGCTGTGCAGATGCCTGAATACGTCCAATGCAACGCGCCGCACCGCGCGCTGCGCGACGCGCACAAACACCATGTCGCGCAACTCGGCGAACAACGTATTGGCAAACCGCAATGCACCGTACGCCACCAGCAACAAAAACGGCACCGCCAGTAACTGCTGCGACGGCGTCAGGTCATCAACGATACCCTTCATCAACAGCGGCACACCGACGTTGGCGAGTTTGGCGGCGACCAGAAAACTCAGGGCAATCGCGACGCGGCCTTTGTATTCCCACAAAAAAGGCAGCAGCGTGGGCACCACCCGCCATTCGTTGCGCGGGCGCGGCTTGCTTTCTGCTGCCACCGCTGCGACACCACCGTTGGCGTGGCCGTGGACGCTCACGCGCACCGCCGGCAAGGTTTACTGCGTAGAGTCATATAATTTTATCAATAAAAACAAATACTTACAGCAATCTCAGATCGCACGTCAATGCACGATGGTCGGAGCTATGCCGCCACCCGCGCCCGCGTTGCACGTTTGCGCCGCACACCTGAAAGCCCCGAACGTAGATGCGGTCAAGACGCAAAAAAGGCAATAATGATGGAAAACTTTGTGCCGGTCTGCCGCCATCAGCCTCGAACACTTCATGCATGTTAAGCGGATGCGCGAACTCGTGTGTGGCGCGGTGACGCCAGTACCAATCGTTAAAATCACCGGCGACAATCAGCGGCGCACTGGCGGGCACCATGCGCTCAACACGCTGACGCAGGTGTTCGAGTTGGCGGCCACGGCCGCGCGCAGTCAGTGCCAGATGCACACAGACACAGTGCAACGGCTCGG
>JAYVQD010000192.1:0-8386 GCA_043777275.1 Nitrosomonadales bacterium | reverse complement strand
CGTTCATCGCGCGGATGATAGAGGGCTGCGGCCTGATCTGCGCAAACAGACTGCGCAGCAGCGCGCGATCCAGCCCGTGCTTGCCGGCCACCTCGTCGATGAAGGCTTCGTACTCCGCACGCAATGGTTGCGCTGCCTGCTGCGCGGACACAGGCACGCTAAACGCCGCAGTAACGCCCGCAAGCCATTTTAAAAAATCCCTTCTCATTGAAACGTTACGATTATCTTTAGACACGAGTGGCTCTGTCCCTGATGTCCAAGTCGTCAGAGTACGAAACGGACGCATAATGAAACGGCACCGGCCCATCCGGCCGGCCGCGAATGAATTGATGCACGAACGGATCCGTTGAAACCTTCACCGCTGCGGTCGCGCCTTGAGCGGCGATGGCGCCATCGGCCAGAAAATAAACGTAATCCACAATCTTCAGCGCCTCTTGCGCGTCGTACGACACCACGATGGACGTCACGCCCAACGCATCGTTCAGCCGGCGAATGAGATTGCCCACCACGTTGCACGAAATCGGATCGAGGCCCGCGAACGGTTCATCGTACATGATGAGCGACGGATCCAGCGCAATCGCGCGCGCCAGCCCCACGCGGCGCATCATGCCGCCGGACAACTCCGAAGGCATCAAACTCGCCGCGCCGCGCAAGCCCACGGCATTCAATTTCAGCAGCACCAGATCCTGAATCTGGGATTCCGGCAAATCGGTTTTTTCACGCATCGGAAACGCCAGATTGTCGAACACCGACATATCGGTAAACAATCCGTTCTGTTGAAACTGCATGCCGATCTTGCGGCGCAACTCATACAGTTGTTCATGCCCGAGCTGATGCACGTCCTGCCCCATCACCTTGCACACTCCGTGCGACGGAACCAGTTGGCCGCCAATCAGGCGCAACAACGTCGATTTACCACTGCCGCTGCCGCCCATGATGCCCGTCACCTGCCCGCGCGGAATGGCGAGACTCACGCTTTTGAAAATCTCGCGCGTGGGGTACGAGAAAGCAAGATCGGTGATTTCGACAATATTTTCGACAGTCATGAATGCAGGCGTATTCGTTAAAATAGCAGTTTAACCCAAAGGCGCTGGATCACCGTGCAAACCAAAATCGAACCCAGAATACTCGCCTACCAACTCATATTACCCGTGCGCTGGGCCGACATGGACGTCAACGCGCATGTCAACAACACGCGCTTTTTCACCTATTTTGAATCGGCGCGGCTCGCCTGGTTTGAATCCGTGTGCCCGCGCGATCAGCGCAACGGGCAAGGCTCGGTGGTCGCGCAATCCAGTTGCAACTATCGCCGCTCGATACCGTATCCCGAAACGGTGTGCGTGAACCTGTACGCTGGCGTGCCGGGCCGTTCGAGCTTCACCACCTATTACGAGTTGTTTTCCGAGGGCGACGAATCGATCGAGTATGCCGACGGCCAGGCGATCATGGTGTGGGTGGATCGCGCCAGCGGAAAATCACAGCCAATTCCGGATTACGTTCGCAGCGTGTTGGCGCCCGGCAATGCCACCGCATCGAATAATTAAATATTTTTTAAAAACAAATACTTACGATACAATTGGTCGGTCGCCCCCGGCGCATCTTTTGTATCGCCGCATCAACCGCTTGAACTGACATTGGCACGGCGCCGTCGAGGGTGTCTAATACCCGCACGTGAAAAAACCTCACGGGACGTGCCGGCCTTTGCATAAGCCGTAATCGCAGGCACCGATTAAAACCACGAAAAACTTGAAAGGGGACGCTATGGATTGGTATCTGGGAGTCTTAAAAAAGTACGCGGTATTTGATGGGCGCGCGCGGCGCAAAGAATACTGGATGTTTTTTCTGTTCAGCTTAGTCGCAGCCGTCATATTGGCCATCATTGACGGCATCTTGTGGACAGTGCCCATTCTGTACGGCATCTATATGCTGGGTATCCTGTGCCCCGCCATCGGTGTCACCATACGCCGACTGCACGACACCGGCAAAAGCGGCTGGTGGATACTCATCGGCCTGGTGCCGATAATCGGCGGGTTGTGGCTGTTGTATCTCATGGTGATCGACGGCAACCCCGGCGACAACGAATACGGTCCCAGTCCGAAAGCGGGCGCTGCTGCCTGATAGTTAGTGCGTTTTACGGGATACGCCGCAACGGCGTATCCCGCCGCTGAGCCTTGCTGCAGCACGCTTGAGAAACACCCTGTGCATCGCCGCTCCCCAAGTGCCACCCGCAACAGTTCACGGATTGGTGTATTCTGACACGGCGTTCCAAGTCACAACGCCAACATAGGGAGAAATCATGAGCGACGAACCACAAATAAGCCCGCAAGCATCCAAAGACGAACAGAACTGGGCGATGATTTGCCACCTTTCCGCGCTGGCCGGATTTATTATTCCATTCGGTAATCTCATCGGACCGCTGGTCGTGTGGCAAATGAAAAAAGGCACCATGCCGCTGGTGGATCAGCATGGCAAAGAAGCGCTCAATTTTCAGATTACAGTGACAATTGCGGCACTGATTTGCGTGGTGCTGATGCTGGTACTGATCGGGGTATTCCTGATTATGATCGTCGGCCTCGGCGCACTGGTTTTTACCATCATCGCCGGCATCAAAGTTGCGAACGGCGAACTGGATTACAAATATCCGTTTGCGCTGCGGCTGATCAAGTAAGCGCCTTTTCAAGCCGTTTCTGGCCACCGCCGGCTATGCCTGCCGGCGGCGTGCGCTTGGTGACGCGGATTCGCGTTAGTTCGCGCGGATGCACGCTTCGCGCACCAGCTTGCCCCACTTCACCGTCTCGGTTTGCAGGTATGCACTGAACGCCTCGGGTGTGCTGCCCATCGGATCAAGCCCCATCGTCAGCAGGCGTTCTTTCGCTGCCGGATCGACCGCCATTTTTGCGATCTCCGCATGCAGCCTGTCGGCAAATCGTTTGCCATGTGCTTACAGGGAGACGATGAAAAGGCTTGGATGATGATCTGCCTGCACCAACGACCCGTATCCGCTTCGCCTTGTGCATCCGTACTTGCGCAAGGTCTACGACGCCTTCGGCCCGAAACGCATGTTCCGGGGCACCGATCTGGGGCGGCTAGAGGCGCTGGCATACGCGAGGGTTACTTCGCTTCACCTGACGCATAGCGCGAATTGTGCTAAAGTAGTGAACATCACTACTTCAGGCATTATCCATGAAATCCATCAGCGCCTCCGACGCGAACCGGCACTTCTCTTCGCTGTTGCGTGCCGTATCTCGTGGCGCGCGGATCACGGTCACTTCACGCGGCAAGCCTGTCGCAACCATTACCGCGGCGCAAACCTCGGAAAGCCCCGAGCGGGCGGGGGCGCGGCGCACCTTGCTGTCACGGTTACGCGCCACGCGCGTAACCGGCGCCCGCAATTGGTCCCGAAACGAGCTATACGAGTAGCGCTCGTGCTGCGTATCGCGCTGGACACCAACATCATGGCCTACGCGGAAGGCGTGGGCGACACCAAACGCTGCAAGGCCGCGCGTGATCTTGTTGCGCGCCTGCCTGGATTATGGGTAGTGGTTCCCACGCAGACGCTGGGCGAATTGCACCGCGTTCTCACCGGCAAGGCCGGTCGCACATCGGTCGATGCAAAAGCAGCAATCCTGAGTTGGGCCGACGCGTACGAGACGGCGGATTCCACCATCGCGGCCATGCGCGCGGCACTTGATCTGGGATCGGATCATCACATGCCGATATGGGACGCATTGATTCTGTCCGTGGCCGCCGACCAGCAGTGCCGTCTGCTGCTCAGCGAGGATTTTCAGCATGGATTTACCTGGCGAGGCGTCACCGTGGCTAATCCGTTCCAGACGCCGCAACACGCGTTACTGGCTGCGGCTTTGCAGCCGACGTAACCCTGCAACGCCGCACCGCTCCAAAGCGTTAGTTCGCGCGTATGCCCGCTTCGCGCACCAGCTTGCCCCACTTGACCGTCTCGGTTTGCAGATAGGCGGCGAACACCTCGGGCGTGCTGCCCACCGGATCAAGCCCCATCGTCATTAACCGTTCTTTGGCTGCCGGATCCGCTACCATTTTTGCAATTTCCGCGTGCAGTCTGCCGACGATTTCTTTGGGCACAGCGGCGGGCGCCAGCAGACCGTACCACTGATCCAGCGCAAAGCCGGGTATGCCGGCTTCCGCAATGGTGGGAAGCGTGGGCGCCGAGGGCGAGCGCTTCGCGCCTGTCACCGCGAGCGCGCGCAGCCGACCGGCACGCACATGCGGCATGGTCGATATCGCACTGGCCGCCGAGCCGGACACCCGCCCGGCCACCAGATCCAGAATGCTGGGCGCGGTGCCTTTATACGGGATATGCACCAGTTGCAGCCCGGCCATGCGGTTTAACATTTCAACTGTCAAGTGCTGCCCGCTACCGTTACCCGAGGACGAAAACAACACTTCGTTGGGCCGCGCTTTGGCAAAGCCGATCAGCTCCTTCACGCTTTTCACCGGCAGCGACGGATGCACCGACAGCACACTGGCCGATTGCACAAACAGCGATACCGGCGCGAAGTCTTTGAGGGTGTCGAAGCTCAGTTTGTAGAGCGCAGGCACAATGGAGTGGCCCATCGAGGTCATCAACAAGGTGTAGCCGTCCGGCGCCGCGCGCGCGACCACTTCGGTGGCGATGGTGCCGCCCGCGCCGGGACGGTTTTCGGCCACCACTTGCTGGCCCCAGGCCTCGGTGAATTTCTGCCCGAGCATCCGCGCGGAGGTATCCACGCCGCCGCCCGCAGCCAGCGCAATGACGATGCGTATCGGCTTAGTGGGGTAGTTGGCTTGCGCCCAACACCCGCTGGCGGATACGGTAAGCCCTGCGCAAAAACAAAATAAGGTTTTGACTTTAATCACATTAATCTCACTCTCTGGATGAAATAGTTCACGACGCCAATGACACCAAGGGCGCCACACACGCATCGTAACCATACACCCAAGCCGGATCGGTCTCGCCCTTGAGCCAGGTATTTTTGCTGGATTGGGTTTGTATCTGCGATGTGCGCGGCTTGCGGGTGGCTTCGTAGCGCTTGAACGCGGCGGCGATACCCTCAACGCCATCGGCATCGAACCCATCGAGACAGCGGCTCAACACCATGGCATCTTCCAGCGCCGAAGCCGCGCCTTGCGCCATGTACGGCGTCATCGGGTGACACGCATCGCCCAGCAGCGTCACGCGGCCTCCATCCAAACGCCAGCGCGGCAACGGATCACGCTCGAACAGCGCCCACTTGTGAACTTCTGTTGCTGCGTTAAGCACGGCCTGCACTTCTGCATGAAACCCGGCGAAGCTCGCCCGCAGTTCGTCAAGGTCACCCTTGGCCGACCACGACTCTGCCGTGCGCCACTCGGCTTTTTCCGGCTGGCTGGTAACAAAATAAATTTCATCCCGCGCTGCGGTCACGGGGTAGATCACCATGTGCCGGTCCGCACCCCACCACTTGGTGCGAACGGTTGGCACATGCACACCCTTCATGCGCGAGGCTTTAAACGTAGTGCGATACGCCACCTTGCCGGTGAAGTGCGCGTGTTCCGGGCCAAGCAACCGCTCGCGCACCAGCGAATGCACGCCGTCGGCGGCGATCACTGCGTCCGCCGTGACGCGCGCGCCGTCCGCGAATGTCAGGGTGACGCCTTGCGTAACCTGTTCCAGTTCAGCGAGTTTGCGATTCAATTCAACCAATCCCGCCGGTACGACCGAGGCGATAGCTTCATGCAAATCCGCCCGATGCAGAAAAAAATACGGCGCGCCGAATTTTGCTTCGACCGCATCGCCCAGCGGCAGATCACTGGTGATCTCGCCGCTGTCCCACACGCGGCTGACCGCGCGTTCGGAGCGAAACGCGCTGCGGCGCAAAGTGTCTTCGACGCCGAGTGCGCGCAGCACTTTCACCGCGTTCGGCGCCATCTGGATGCCCGCGCCCACGCGCGCAAACGCCGGGGCCTGCTCATACACGCGCACCGCAAATCCCAACCGCGCAAGCAAGGCCGCCGTCGCAAGCCCGCCGATGCCTGCGCCGATGATGGCTATGGATAACGATTTTTTCTTCATCATCAGGTTTAATCGAAACTGATCTTCGCGCTTTCAATCACCTTGCGCCACTTGGGTATTTCAGCACGGATGTGCGCAGCAAACGCCTCCGGCGTGGTGCCGATGAGATTGACGGTGGACAACCGTTCGCGCAGCAACGGCTGCGCCAGCGCTTTGGTGATCTCCTGCGACAGGCGATTCACAATCGGCGCTGGCGTAGCCATCGGCGCGACGATGCCGAACCAGATGGTTGATTCATATCCCGTCACGCCGGCTTCCTGCATGGTAGGCAATTGCGGCGCCACCGGCGAGCGCGCCGCACTCGTCACCGCCAGCGCGCGCACTTTGCCGTCTTTCGCGTAATTGATCGCCGCGCCCTCGAACATCATGTCCACGTGGCCGCCGACCACATCAATCATCGCCGGCCCCGCGCCTTTGTAGGGCACATGCACGATATCGCCGCCGATCAGAAACTTGAACAACTCCCCCGCCAGATGATTTGACGACCCCGCCCCGCCGGACGCAAAGGTGAGCTTGCCGGGCCGTGCTTTCACCAGCGCAATCAACTCCTTGACCGAACGCGCAGGCACCACCGGGTTGACCACCAGATACAGCGGCGTGGAAAAACACAGCGACACCGGCGCGAAATCACGCAGCGGATCGTACGGCAGATTCTTTTGCGCGCTGACGTTGATTGCCAAACTGGTGACGCTGCCGAAAAAAAGCGTGTAACCATCCGGCGCCGCTTTCGCCGCGAACTGCGCGCCGATCATCTGGCTCGCACCCGGACGATTTTCAGTTACAAAAGGCTGGCCGAGTTGCTCGCTGAGACTCGCGCCCAGCGCGCGCGGCAGTATGTCGCCCAGCCCGCCGGCGGGATAGGGCACGACGATGCGCACGGCTTTTACCGGGTACGCCTGTCCTGAGCCTGTCGAAGTGGTTTGCGCTTGCGCGCTGCACCCCATCGCCAGCCCCATCGACAATGCACTCGCAATACAATGTTGATTTAGTTTAAAAAACACAATAAAAACAGATACTTACGTTACATACGTTATTTTAGAAGATACCGAGATGTTGTGTAATCAACGCTTCATTCGACCGCACGTCATCCACGCCGCCGCTGAACGCGACGCGCCCTGTATTGAGTATCACCACATCATCCGCCAGATCAAAAGCAAGTTTCGCGTTTTGCTCGACCAGCACGATCGATTGGCCCTCGGCTTTCAGCCGCGCGATGGTGCGTTTAACTTCGGCGACGATCAAGGGCGCGAGTCCTTCCGATGGCTCATCCATCAACAGCACGCGCGGATTGCCCATCAGCGCGCGCGCGATGGCGAGCATTTGCTGTTCGCCGCCGGAAAGTGAACCCGCCGTTTGCTTCGTGCGCTCCATTAGCCTGGGGAACAGGTCGAACACACGCTCCAGCGTCCACGGATTCACCACACCACTGCGTTTTTGCTGCGCGACCAGCAGATTTTCGCGCACGGTGAGCGTCGCGAAGATGCGCCGCCCCTGTGGCACCAGCCCCATGCCTTTGCGCGCAATGGTTTCCGGCGGCAGGCGATCAATGCGCTCGCCAAACAGCCGTATCTCGCCATCACGCGGCGCAAGCAAACCCATCGCGGTGGACATGCAGGTGGTTTTACCCGCGCCGTTGCGTCCGAGCAGCGCGAGTACCCTGCCCTCGTGCAGCTTGAACGACACATCGTGCAGCACATGGCTGTCGCCGTAGAGCGTGTTGACGCCCTGTAATTCAAGTGCGGGCGTCAACACATCAATCGCCAAGATACACCTCGCGTGTACGCGGGTCAGAAACCACTTCGGCACGCGTGCCTTCGACGATCACGCTGCCGTAGTGCAGCAGTGTAATGCGCTCGGCGAGTTCCAGCGCGCTGTCCATGTCGTGCTCGATCATCACCAGCGTGACCTCGCGCGAAATCCCCGCCACCAATTGCATGACGTTCACGCGTTCCTCGCGCGACAGGCCGGCCAGCGGCTCATCCAGCAACAACAGCTTCGGCTTTTGCGCCAGCGCCATCGCGATCTCCGCGCGGCGTTTTTCGCCATACGCCAGTTCGCTGATGCGGCGATGCGCCAGATGATCGAGGCCCATGACTTTGAGCATCTCGCGCGCTTCTTCGCGCAACCCCGCTTCATTCGCCAGCGGACGAAACGCGCTCCAGCGCAAACGCTTCAGGCCCAGCAGCGCCAGCACCAGATTGTGCTCCAGCGTGTCCTGCGCGAACAGCGTGATAATTTGGTAGGTGCGCGCCAGGCCGCGATGGGCGCGTTGATGCGGCTTTAAGTGCGCGACTTCTTCGCCAAACAATCGAATGG